>JAGHBN010000076.1 GCA_021160985.1 Thermococcus sp. | reverse complement strand
CAAACGTTGTGGTTCCTGGCGGCATAGAGACGGAAGGAGTGAAGAAACTCAAGAAGGAAGCGATAATGAAGTTTGACGTGGAAAAGATGGGAATATCCTTCCACTTCAACGCCCGCCTCCCCATGGGGCGCTTTGGAGAGCCCGACGAGGTGGCGAGGGTTATACTCTTCCTCGCGAGCGACCTGGCGAGCTACGTCAACGGCGCGGTAATTCCCGTGGACGGCGGCTTTCTGTCAACGTAACCTGAAGGGAAGCTCTACCTCTTCGCCCTTCTCGATTTTGTGGAGCTCCCTGCGGTAAGCCTCAAGCGGCCTGTCCTCGACCTTCAAAAATCCGGCGAAAGTCTTCGGCCTCTTCTCAAGCTCGTCGAAGAACTTGGGATAGTCCCTGTCCCTTACGATGTGGTGGTCGAGCACAACTTCCGCCCCGGTCTCGCGGATTATCTCGTTGAGGTTCTTAACTCCTGTCTCCCAGCTCCCCGCGGCGCGCTTTCCGAGGTACGTCGGCGGCCCGCCGGTTATTAAGATGTCCGGGACTTTCTCGATTATCCACTCGACGGCCTTCCTGTTGAGGAGCTGTATATCGCTGGCGTGGATTAAGCGGGAGCCGTCGTCTATAAGAACCATCACCACGAAGCCGAGCTTCGAGCCCTCGCTCCCGTGAGGAACGGCTGGCGAGAACTCCAGCTTAAGCCCACCGAGGTCGAAGCTCCTCCCGTCGGCGAACTCAATCTTTTTCGCTATCGGCTCAGCGTTCTTCAGGAAGGCCCACGCCCTCTTCCTCTGGCTGAAGTTGATATTTTCTTTTGGATGCTTGATGAAGAGGTGCTTCCCGCTGTAGATTTCCCTCGCGTACTCCCTGCTGGAGCTCTCGTAGAGGCCCTCAAAGAAAGGCGTGTGGTGGTCGTAGTGGTAGTGCGAGATCGTCACAACGTCCGCCTTTTTTGCGTAGGCCTGTATCTTTCTCCTCATCTTTTGAAGGGCCTCTATCTCGACCTTTGCCGGAGGGAGGCCGTACCGCCTCGGCCCGAGGGCGACACCGGGGTCTATGAGGATTTTTACCCCCAATGCTTCAACGAAGACCGCCAAGCTTCTCACGCCGAGGCTCTCGGAGGCAAGCGGGATGATGCGCATGTAACCACCATCTACCAGTAGACACAAACCTTAAAATTTCTTTGGAGAATTTGACTATACCATGGGAGTGTACAAGGCAGCAGCGATCCCCATAATAGTGTTGTTCTTCGTGGCGAGCTTAGCCGGACACAACACGGGCAGGTTAAGGGAGATTCCAGTAGTTGGCGGCCCCTGGGACGACCTGACAACTGGAATCATCAACGCGGTGTACGAAACAACCGGCATCTATCTGGGAATGGTCGGAACCATAGACAAGACCGTTTCTTCAAAGCTTCCAACTTACACTTCCGACGAATACATTGCGAGGGTCCAGAATTCATCCTATGTCTACCCCTACTGGAGCTACACCGCGTTCCCGAGGGAGGAGCTGCCCGAGATACTGGAGTCGGACGTGGTGTCGGAGTTTGTGTCCTCTGTAATAGACGAAGCCAGAAGAAGGGTGGATAAAGCCCGCGTCCCCCGGGATCAATACGTGCTGTACCTCCGCGGGACTGCCTATGAGGTAATGGTGGAGAGAGTCAAGTACTGTGCGGGTGGCCCCACGAAGGACCCGAGGTACGTCGTGACCCACTGCGGGGACTGTGATGACTGGCATGTAGTGGCTTACGCTATCATCTCCCGAATAAATGAGGAATACGGGATAAGTGCGAGATATTTCTTAACCCTGACCATGGACCACGGCTTTCTCACGGTCTACTACCCCGATGAAAATAAGTGGGAAATATACGACTGGTTCCCGCCGATAGGGTACCTCAATGCGAAGACTTCCCAGGGGGAAATCTCGGACTACATCGACCTTGATGGGCACCACTGCACCCTGTATCTCGGGCTGGAAAAGGAGAAGTGCGCCGTTAGGATAAGAAGATTTCCAAAGTACTCTTCCCTCTCGGCCTTTTATGCTCGCAACGGGGAAGGGGGGATCGCCTATCTCTTTGAGTTCCCTGAGCTCAGATACGTCTCCATGGACGAGCTGTTTGCCCTGGACGGGAACCCGATAACAAAGCATTTAAATCCATGAAAGAGAGTTCGTAATGCTTACCGATGAGGAGTGTCATCCCTCCTGATGTCGAGATGATGACATTATCCCCACCTGAGGTGATCACATGCTTGGATTTTTGAAACGAAAGAAAAAAGAAGTTTACGGGCCCTTCGTATACCTGACGGAGCCCACCTTCCTCTACCACACCCGGACAGAGAAGGCAATCCTTGAAATAATCGAGGAAAAGCTGGGCTCAAACAATATTCTCGTCCCCTCAAAGTATGGCATGAGGGACACGAGCAACAGGATTAAGGAAGCGGAGTACCTCGTCGCTGTTGCTCCGCTAGGAAAGTTTTCGTCCCTCGTCTGCAGGGAGGTCAAAATCGCGCAGGAACTCGGCGTTAAAGTCTTCACGCTCCTCCTTGCCAGGGAGGAAAACGAGCTGGTCTACCTGTGGGTCGAGGGCATTCCGGAGGACGTTGAGTGGCTCTCGCCGGAGGAGACCATGGAGTTTACAAAGATGTCCATCAACAGCGAGTTCATGGACCAGATAAAGCACGGCCTCATCTTCGGCTCAAGAAAAAGGGAATGGTAAAAAGGTCACGCGCTGGCCTTTTTGCTCCTTATGTACTCATCTATTGCCTTAGCCGCCCTCTTTCCGTCTCCCATGGCAAGGATGACGGTAGCTTCTCCCCTTATTGCGTCTCCACCCGCGAAGACGCCCGGAATGCTCGTCATGAGGTTTTCATCAACCACGAGCGTTCCGTTCGGGTTCGTCTTGAGGCCCCTGGCTTCTTCGGTTATTATCTTGTTCGGCTCAAGGCCGATGGCGATGATGACGGTGTCTGCTTCGAGTGTCACGTATTCGCCTGTGCCGACGATCTTCCTCTTTCCTCTGGCGTCCCTCTCCTCAAGCGGGCGCATCTTTTCGAACTTAACTGCCTTGACCCTTCCGTTTTCGTCACCTATGAACTCGACCGGGTTGAGGAAGAACTCGAACTTGACGCCCTCCTCCTCGGCGTGCTGGATTTCCTCGGCGCGAGCGGTCATGTCCTCTCTTCCACGGCGGTAAGCGATTGTCACCTCGCTTCCGAGCCTGAGGGCGGAGCGGGCGGCATCCATGGCAGTGTTTCCGGCGCCAATCACAACCGTCTTCTTCCCTATAGATATCGGCGTGTCGTACTCGGGAAACTCGTAGGCCTTCATCAGGTTGATCCTCGTCAGGAACTCGTTGGCCGAGTAAATCCTGTCGAGTAGGATTCCAGGTATGTTGAGGAGCTTTGGAGTGCCCGCGCCAGTACCGATGAACACGGCGTCGTACTCCTCAAGCAGCTCTTCAAGGGTCACGGTCTTTCCAACGACGTGGTCGGTCTTTACCTCGACTCCGAGGCGCTTGAGCTTGGCCAGCTCGTGGTCGAGTATCTCCTTCGGAAGTCTGAACTCTGGGATTCCGTAGATGAGAACTCCACCGGGCTTGTGGAGGGCCTCGAATATCGTCACCTTGTAGCCCATCTTTGCCAGCTCGCCAGCGCAGGTCAGTCCAGCCGGCCCCGCGCCAACGACGGCCACCTTTCCGCGCTCTCCGGTGCAGGTCTCCTCGAACTCACAGAGAAGCTCCTCCTCGATGCCGTGCTTCCTCGCGTAGTCAGCCACAAAGCGCTCCAGCTTGCCGATGTTTACTGCGTCCCCGACTTTCCCGACGACGCACGCTCCCTCACACTGGTCCTCCTGCGGGCAGACGCGGCCGGTTATCGCAGGTAAAGTGTTGTCGTTCCATATTATCCTCAGGGCACCTTTGATGTCACCCTCCTTGATCTTGGCTATAAAGGCCGGAATGTTGATGTGGACGGGGCAGCCCTTTATACAGGGCGCGTAGTTCTCGGGACACTGGAGACAGCGCTCGGCCTCCTTAACGGCAAGCTCGAAGGTGTAACCGAGGTTGACCTCACCAAAATCCTTAACCCTCTCCTCAACGGGCCTCTCTGGGGTAGGAACCCTCTCCTTGATGAGCTTCGGCATTCAGATCACCCCCTTGGCGCGGAGGTACTCGAGGTACCGCTCCTTGGCGAGCCTCTCCTGCTCGGCAAAGCGCTCCGCGTTCCTCCTTATCGCGTCCTCCCAGTCGATCTTGTGGGCATCGAAGACCGGCCCGTCCCTGCAGGCGAACTTCACCTCACCGTCGTAGAGAACCCTGCACGAACCGCACATTCCAGTCCCGTCGACCATAATCTGCCTCACAGTGGCATAGGTGGGGATTCCGTAGGGTCTTGTGAGCTCTGCAAGCTTTGCGAGCGAGCCGAGCTTTCCGCCAGCAAAGATTACGTCAACCTTGTCCTTTTCAATGAGCTCCTTCACCACGTCCAGATAGTGGCCCTTCAAACCGACGGAACCGTCGAGGGTCGTCAGGTAGTATTCATCGGCGACTTCCCTCGCGAGAAACTTTTCGGGGTAGACCCTCTCCCTGTCCTCAAAGGTTTGAACCGAGATGGTGTGGTTGCCGGCCTCGCGCATTGCCTTTAAGGTGGCGTAGTTCTCGGCCTGACCACAGACGGCATCGGAAACGAAGGCTACCCTGCCGTAGTTCTTGACCTTTATCGGCTTTCCAAGCGGCCCGACAAAGCTCCAAAGTTCATCGCCGGGGTTGTACTCATAGTAGAGCTGCATGCTCGTCTTCCCGAGCTTCCTGATGAACATTCCAATCCTGCCGTTTTCGGCCTTGTAAACGGACATTGGTATTCTCTCTCCCCGTTCGTGGAGAATGAAAACAACGAACTGGCCTGGTTTCCACGTCTTGGCGACGTGCGGGGCTTCTACTTCAACAAAATAGTCAATGGGGCTCAAATCTTCTTTCGCGGTAATTCTGTATCCCATAATGCACCACCCTGAGCAAGTATTCAAAGTTGTTCACCATAAGTTTTGAACTTAAGGTTTATAGGGGTTTTTAAAACCAAAGGTTTAGAACTCCATCTCGGCCAGAATAAGGCAGGAGAACTCTTTTTTAGAGACCTGTGAGGGCTTCTTTTTACGTCGGAAGCCTTTTTAGTATGAGCGTGAAACTTTGAGCTGGTGGTAGAAATGGTGAAGATACCCAAGAGCCATCCGCGCTACTGGAGCCTCTACTACAGGGAGAAGATCATCGAGGGAATGGAGAAGGGCATGACCGCAAAGGCCGGCCTCATTGCCCACGGCCGCGGCGAGGCCTTTGACTACCTCATCGGGGAGAAGACAATCGAGCCGGCGGAGAGAGCCATGAGGGCAGCTGTTGCGAAACTGCTCTTGGCAAAGCACCCGGTCATTTCGGTGAACGGCAACGTCGCTGCACTCGTTCCGAAGGAGACGATAGAGCTCGCCAAGGCCCTCAACGCAAAGCTTGAGATAAACCTCTTTTACAGGACGGAGGAGCGCGTTAGAGCGATAGTCGAAGAGCTCCGCAAATACGGCCCGGAGATAGAGCTTCTCGGAATTAACCCGACGAAAAGGATTCCCGGCCTGGAGCACGAGCGCGGGAAAGTAGATGAGAACGGCATATGGAAGGCGGACGTCGTAGTCGTCCCGCTTGAGGACGGAGACAGAACGGAGGCGCTCGTGAAGATGGGCAAGTTCGTCATCACGGTTGACCTAAACCCGCTGTCAAGGAGCGCGAGGATGGCGGACATCACCATAGTGGACAACATAGTTCGGGCCTACCCGAGGATGACGGAGCTGGCAAGGGAGATGAAGGACTACAGCAGGGACGAGCTCATGAAAATCGTTGAACAGTACGACAACGGAAAGACGCTGAGCGACGTGCTCATCCACATAAGGGACAGGCTAACCCTGCTGGCTGAAGGAGGTGTATGGAGGAAAAAGGAGCTGCCGGTTTAGCGGCCGTTTCCATTTTTCTCTACGAGTTTTCTGAGGTTGGTTATTAGCTCGGCTTCACTTTCTGCCTTTGAGATTGCGAGGGGAACCCTTTCTCTTTCAGCCAGCTTCACGGCAAGCTCGTCGAGTTTTTTGACCCCGTGGAGGATGACAACGGCCGGCTTGAGCCCCTGGACACGAACCGCTATCATAGGGCTCCTTCCCGTCGTTACCTTGGTGAATATCAGCGCCCTCTCCGTCGTCCATCCATACAGCTTCAGGAACTCCTCACTGTTCATTTCGAGAATGGCCTTTATGCTGTCGACGACGGTGTAGCCGTATATCTTCCGGTCTATGAGGTGCATGTTGGCGACGACTTCGCCCTTAACGGCATCGACAACGTCCTTTATTGTGAGGGGCAGCGTAAACTCGCGGATGTCTAGGATGGCGCTGGTGGGGAGTTCACCCTCTATCGTCTTGCTGAAGGCGCGTATGACGTTCCCTCCCCTCTTTTCGTCTATGGTGAGAAGGGCCTCAACGAACTTCCTTATCGTCGATGCACCGGGGCTTTTTCTCCTTCCACCCTCATAATCGCTGATGACGGAGGAGGAGACCCCGAGGTACTCGGCAAGTTCAGTCTGGCTTATTCCAAAGATTTCGCGCCATTTCCGCATTGTCTTTCCGGGGTCGGATGAGAGAGTTATCTCACCTGCGATGCGTTTTGCGAGGGTCTCTTTTTCCTTTTCCAACATGTATTCAACTGCCCTCTAATCGTTATAAGCTTTTCGGCAATTGACTAACTCGGTTTCGTGAAAGAGCCCGGGAACCGGCTGTCCTTAACGGGCCAGCAGTTTCATTAACCTTTGACACTCGCTCCCGGCGGGATAGGCAACCTTACGGGCTTTTTGAGCCGGAGATTTGTGCTCAGGGTATAAAACGGCGTGGGGGCAGAGGTGCAAACGCTGAGGGGTTGAGGGTCAAAGAAGCGGTTGTGGTGCGGTGGCCGGGATTTGAACCCGGGTCACCGGCTTGGAAGGCCGGTGTCCTAGAACAGGCTAGACTACCACCGCACAGGAGAAGTGGTGGGGCGAGGGGGATTTGAACCCCCGACACCCGGATCTTCAGTCCGGCGCTCTCCCAGGCTGAGCTACCGCCCCACGCCCAAAGATATGGGGAGGGAGGAGATTTATAAATCTTGCGGTGGGGAGACGACGCCACCTCTCGTTGGGGGATTCAGGTTTCAGACCTTACTTTCTGAAAAGAACCTTCAACTCACTTTTATACATGCCCCAGTTCAATCCAAGGTGGACTATTATCAGCGCGTTCATCAGCGGCCCTAGGACGTTTCTGATGTTAAAGAGCTGGTTCTTATTCATACCAAGGAATGGATGGCCGGTTCTGGTTGTGTAGAGCACCCCTACCGTGACGAACAGAACACCGAGGAATACCACCAGCAGAACCGTTGAGAGAATGGCCCGTGCCTTCACAATGTTCATTTTTTCACCTCCTGAGGATATACCTCACATCCTGTTAAAAACGTTTGGAACGAACAAAGACGCCCTTCAAATCTTTGGCTCGACGGCGTAAACCGTCCTGTCCTCTCCAATGGCCTCAATCAGGCCGCGGTGCCTCCTGACACAGCTCTCACACTCGCCGCAGTGTACAGGCTTGCCGTCCTCGGTGAAGCCCTTCGGCATGTAGCAGGAGTTCGAGTACTCGTACTTCGCGCCCAGCTCCTTCAAGAGCCTCGCAATGCCCCTCTTGTCGAGGTTTATTAGGGGAGCGACCACCTTAACCTCGGCCATCGTCCCGTATTTCAGGGCCTCGTTCATCATCTCGACGAACTCGGGCGTGTTGTCCGGGAAGGTGGCCCCTTCCTCCGCGTTAAAGCCCACCACTATGTCTCCACCACCGAGGGCGTCGAGGAGCGAGGTGGCAACGCTTATCAGGACGAGGTTTCTAGCGGGAACCCAGACGCTTTTGGAGGTCTCCTTCGCCCTCTCTAAGTCCTCAAGCTCCTCGGCGCTCACCCTTGGGGGCTCTCCCCCAACGAGGGTCGTTCCCCTCAGCTTTGAGAACTCCTCAAGGAAGTCCAGCCTCACTATCTTCAGCGGGACGTTCAGCTCCTTCGAGAAGAACTCGGCGACCCGGTTCATAACTTTCTCCTCGTTGCTCCCGTAGTTAGCGGTGAGCATTATGACCTCGTCGTAGTTCTTCTCCGCCCAGTAGAGGCAGGCAGTGCTGTCGAGCCCGCCGGAGAACAAAACTACAGCGCGCTTCATTAGACCACCTCCGGAAGCAGGTCAATCCCCAGTTTTTTCGCACGCTTTCTGAGCTTTTTATCGTAGCTTGCGAGGGTTCCCGCTTCCTTGGCTATTGCGAGGATTACGGAGTCATCGTAATGTTTCAGGCTTAGGCTCTTGAGGAGCTCAAAGCCCTCCAGGAGATACTTTCTGTCGTCCACAAGGCTGGTCCTTGGGTCAAAGAGTATCTGCTCGGCCAGCTCCCTTGCCTCGTCGGTGCCGAAACCGAGCTTTCTGAAGTTCCAGACGGTCTCATAGAGGATTATGATAGGTACGAGCCAGCGGTCGAGGGAATGGATAAGCTCCAGCGCACTCTCGTGGTGCTGTGAGTCCTCAACCGCGGCGTATATGAAAACGTTGGCGTCTATCACTGCTTCCATGATATTTCCTCCTCAATGGCCTCTTCCGAGATTTTCTCAAGCTCCTTCGCTGTGAGCTTCCGTCCAAGCCTGAACGTCTTCCAGGACTTCTTTGCCCGTTTTATGACTATCTCGTCCCCCCTCAGCTCAACTGTGAGGTATTCCCCCTCCTTTATCCCGAGGGCCTTCCTAATCTCAGCGGGAATCGTTATCTGGTAGTTGCGTGTGACCTTGGTTATCGGCATAGTAGCTCACCATAGTATAGTAGGATTTCCTACTATATATGCCTTACTCCAGCGCCAGCCCAACTATCTCTCTCACGCTCCCAAAGCCTTCCTCCTCAAGGTACCTCGCTATTCCTTCGTTTATCTCCCTGAAGACCTTCCACCCGTGGAGCGAGACGGCTGTGCCGATCTGCAGTGCCGAAGCTCCCGCTAAGAGGAACTCCACCGCGTCCCTCCACGTGGTTATGCCGCCTATGCCTATAACGGGGATATCAAGCACCCTCGCGAGGTCGTAGACTGCCCTCAAAGCTACCGGTTTAACACCGGGGCCTGAGTAGCCTCCCACCCGGTTGCTCAGTATCGGCTTCCTCGCATAGACGTCTATGGCTATGGCCTTCAGCGTGTTTATGGCAGAGACCGCATCCGCCCCGGCCTTCTCGGCCGCCAGGCCGAGCTTCGTTATGTCGTCTATGTTCGGCGTCAGCTTCGCGATTACCGGTTTGTCCGTGGCGTCCTTAACGGCTTTTACCACCTCGTAGACATTCTTCGGCTTCTGACCGATCTCCATGCCGTAGCCCTTTGCATGGGGGCAGCTGAGGTTGAGCTCAAAGGCATCAGCAACGCCGCTCAGCTTCTCGGCGAGAAAGGCGAACTCCTCGGGCGTTCCACCGAAGATTGAGACTATCAGCGGGAAGTCAAAGGTGTAGCCATCAACCATCTCAAGAAAGCCCCTCCAGCCCGGGTTCGGCAGGCCCATCGCGTTTATCAGGCCGTAGGGGAGCTCGACGATGGTGGGGTTGTCGTAGCCTTTCCTCGGCTTGATTCCTATTGATTTCGTGACGACACCGCCGGCGCCTTCCTCGTGGGCGCGTATCCACTGCTCTGGAACCTTGTCGTTGATTCCTGAGGCGAGAATGAGCGGGTTCTCAAACCGTATCCCGAAGAGCTCAACTTCAAGGCTGACCATTTTTACAGCACCGGAGGGGTATGCGTGGGATGCTTTAAGGATTTTTGGTGAACCGGGGCAAAGCTTATAAAATACAGTCTCGGTTAACAAGCAGGAGGGCCGGTAGCTCAGCCTGGTTAGAGCGCGGGGCTTTTAACCCCGTGGCCGCGGGTTCGAATCCCGCCCGGCCCGCCATACAGCCCTTGCTTCGCAAGCGCCGTTCTCACTATCGTTCGAACGTCCTTAACGGATGGCGGAAGATTAAGTGCATTTTTAAAATTGCCAAGCCTTTAGAGTGAGTTTCTGCTTGATTTGCTCTCGTGTTAGTGTTTCACTGTAAGAGAGTGTCCTTCGGACGCCAGAATAAGTTTGGAACTGCTTGAAAGGGCTTGTTTAGGGTTAAACCTGCATTAAATTTGAGAAAAGTGAGACTAGAAAACAAAACTGCCTGAGAGCTCTCACCATCCGTAACCGTACTGCATCGCGAGGAGGTGCCTCCTTATCTTTGTTCCGTAGTAGTAACCGATCGCTATTCCCGTAACCAGACCTCCGAGGTGGGCGAATGCATTAACTCCTGGCAGGATGCTGTTTATCAGGAAGAGCACGAAGGCGTTTATGATGGCCCCCTGCATGTTCCTGCCGACGACGCCCGCGATGGCTATCAGCGTTCCAACTATTCCGAAGAGGGCCCCGCTCGCGCCCGCACTCACGGAGTTGGGGGGCAGCACGAAAAGCGTTATGAGGTTGCCCACGAGCCCTGAGACCATGTAGACCATGATGAACCTTTTTGGCCCGAGAATGGCCTCGAGCTGCCTTCCCAGCATCAGCAGGAAGTACATGTTGAAGCCTATGTGGAGTATTCCGACGTGGACGAACATGGCGGTGAGGAGCTGCCACCACCATCCGTAGTTCAGGACGGCGTAGTTCCACTGGCCGAGCCTTGCTAGAACTTCTATGCTTATGCTGAATGGGTTTCCGCTGAGTACTGACTCCAGGACGTAAACCGCCACGTTGATGAGGAAGAGCGTGAACGTTGCCTTCCCGTAGCGGCGGAAGTATCTCTCAAGGCTCATTTTCCAGCTCCTCCAGCACCATGTTGAGTAGATACCGCTCGCTGACGGCTATTATGTTGGTCTTTTCGCTCGCGCTGAGCTTGAGCCTGAGGTCTCTGCCCCGCTCATCGGTCACTATTGCCCCCGCTTCCCTCGCTATCAGGACGCCGGCCGCTATGTCCGTCGGCCTCACGTAGTTCCGTATGTCGATAACCCCATCGAGCGCTCCCTTGGCAAGGTATGTCAGCTCCACGGCTATTGCCCCAAGGACGCGAACGCGCTTCACCCTTCCGATTAGCCCCATGCACCTGCCCCGCGTGTAAAAGCTCAGCGCTTCCTTTCCCCTCTCCGGTTTTCTGACCCGTATCGGCTTTCCGTTCATGAAGGCCCCCTTCCCGGGGATGGCCTCGTAGAACTTCCCGGGAATGAACTCATAGACTGCCCCGTAGACCGGCTTTTCGTTTTTGAAGACTGCAAAGCTGAAGGCAAAAATTGGGATGCCGGAGGTAAAGTTGTAGGAGCCGTCTATGGGGTCGATTATCACGGTGTAGTCGCTTCCGTTGTCCACAAAGCCGATTTCCTCGCTGACAACGTTCACCCCAAGGGGGTTGAGGCGGGAGAGGGCTATGTCCTCGGAGACCTTGTCCACGTACTCCGTCGTGTCCCCGCTGACGTTCTCGCCAACGACTTCCGCCGCTTTTTTTGTTCCAAACAGCGGGATTACCGCTTTTTCAATATCCTTTGCGAGGCTCAAAGCGACCTCGCTCCAAATAACTTCCATCATCCTCCCCCCATGAGCATTATGAGCAGGTTTCTCGTCCCCGGTCCGAAACCGAGGATGAATATCGTGAGCTTTACGAAGTTTATGAGGTCTGGATCCTCGTCACTCATTTCCCTGTCCAGTATCCAGACGACCGGAAGGAGTATCAGGAACTTTTCCAAGTACATGACGGCGGGTGTTCCAGAAGTCTCTATGAGCAATCTCGCTAGAACGTGCTGCTCCCAGAATCCGAAGAACTGGAGTCCCACAAAGGTTGTCGTTGCGTCGTAGAAGTGGGTGTAGAACAGGGTCGAGTTATTCTTTATCAGTTCGAACTTCCTTGTCAGAAGCCAGATGAAGAGTTCGGCTGCCATCAGAATTGGGATGAAGTAAGCTAGAACTTTCCAGTTGAAGCTGACCTTTTCAAGGTTAATGAGGAGTATGAACAGCAGCCCTCCAACCAGAACAAGCCCAAAGTCCCGGTACAGCGGGTAGAGCTTCTCGGTCGGCCCCACGTGTCTCCACACAACATAAAGGGATGCTATGGCGAAGGCGGCTATTACGAAGTAGCCCCCAGGGCTGACGGTTAGATACGTCCGGGGAAGAACGCCTACATCGGTCATGCTCCTCATAAGCGGGCCGAGGATTATGTAGGGCATAAGCGCTTTAAAGAAACGCTCATCCACCTTTATTCCCATCCGCTTGAGCATTCTGTGGAGAAGGAGAACGGCTATACCGAGGATTATCGCATAAACCACGGTGTTGACGGTGTTGTACCCCCTGTTCTCCTTTATGGGTAAAACGAAGTACTCGTAAAAAAACTCGTAAAGCCCCATTTAACCACCATAGACAATCCTTCCGATAGTCTTAAAGCTTTTCCCACACTATTCTTACCTGGCGGTGAGAGCGATGCACTTAATGCAGCTTCCGAGGGAGGTTCTCTTGGGCGAGAACCTGAAGGGTGAGGTCCTCAATGTTGCCAAGAGAATAGGCCTAAGCGGGCCGGCTATGGTCATCTATGGACCCAGAACAAAGGAGATAGCCGGAAAGGACGTGAAGGCCTCCCTGATGGAGGAGTTTGAGGTGTCTTCCCTCACGATAAAGGGAGCTACGATGGATGAAGTCGGGAGGGTGATATCTGGAATACGCGATGGGGGCATCCGGTGGCTCGTTGCAGTTGGGGGAGGCAGCATAATTGATGTCGCGAAGCTGGCCTCTTACAGGACGGGCGTTCCCTTCATAAGCTTCCCCACCACGGCATCTCACGACGGAATAGCCAGTGCAAACGCGTCGATCAAAGATATCGGCGTGAAGACGTCTGTAAAGGCCATCCCTCCTGTGGCGGTTATAGCCGATGTCAACGTCATTAAAAAGGCGCCATACCGCTACCTCGCCGCCGGAGTGGGGGATATAATAAGCAACCTGACAGCAGTAAAGGACTGGCAGCTGGCCCACAGGATAAAGGGCGAGTACTACAGTGAGTATGCGGCATCCCTCTCGCTCATGAGTGCCAAGATGGTCATGAAGAACGCCGACATAATCCGGCTTGGCAACGAGGAGAGCGTGAGGAAGGTCGTTAAGGGCCTGATATCCAGCGGAGTTGCGATGAGCATAGCGGGTTCCTCCAGGCCGGCCAGCGGTGCGGAGCACCTATTCAGCCACGCCCTCGATAGTATAGCGCCGAAACCGGCCCTGCACGGCGAACAGGTTGGGGTAGGAACGATAATAGTGGCGTACCTTCACGGCTTAAAATGGGAAAAGGTTAGGGAAACCTTAAAGAGGGTTGGTGCACCAACTAACGCATACGAGTTGGGGATCGACCCGGAGTTGATTGTGGAAGCGCTCACAATTGCCCATAAAATCAGGCCCGAGCGTTACACCATCCTAGGAAGGGATGGGTTAACGAGGGAGGCCGCAAAAAAGGCGGCTGAAATAACCGGTGTCATCTGATCACCGCTCACAAAGGAGGTGTTGGAATGGCAATAATCACGTTAGTTGGGGAAAAACTGGCAAGACCGGGTGTTGAATTCATCTATTACGGGCCGGCTGAACCGTGCAGGACCTGCAAGCTGGCAGGGGTCTGTGTTGGAAACCTCGAACCCGGGAGGAGGTATAAAATCCTCCGCGTAAGGAGCATGCCCTCGCACTCCTGTCCGCTCCATGAGGGCAAGGTGAGGGTCGTTGAGGTCGTGGAACCTAGCATCGAGGTCGCAGTTGAGCCCAGGATGGCAATACTCGGCTCCGTGATTCGGCTAAGGTTTGAGCAGTGCAGTGATCCGGAGAAGGCCGACCTCTTCAGGCCGGAGGGCCTCTTCGAGGGCGACCAGGTAAAGATAATAGAAGTGCTCGACGACCTCGAGTGCGACGGCAAGACCTACAAGGTCGTCAAGGTCATGCGCAAGAAGGACTGACCTCATTCTTTTTTCACTTTTGTGAAGGCTATCACGCTTTCTCCGCCGGTTTTTATCCTGTATGCCCTCATTTTTCCTTCGAGAAAGAGTCTTATCGCCTCGAGCGTTTTCTCTTTCCTCAGCAGTTCTTTCCTGGCTTCTTCGACGCTGACTTCCCTGAAGCGCACCCTGAAACCGGGCCTGAGCTGGGCAAGTCTGTGGAGGTGTGCGCTTATCACGACCCCGATTTTGGCGTAGCCGCCGGTGGTCTGAGCGTCGCGCATCATCACGATTGGCTTTCCGTTGGGCGGAACCTGGATCGAGCCGGGGATGAGCGGACTCGTAACGATTCCTGCGCCCTTCTCGGAGTGCTCTATTGTCTTCCCATCGAGGCGGTAGCCCATCCTGTCCGATTCAGGTGTCACGGTGTAGGCCTCGCTCAGGAAAGTGTTCACGCCGTCCTCCGTAAAGTGCTCCAGGTCGGGGCCGAGGACTACACCAACCGCTATCTCCTGGGCGGAATAGTCCGGCCTCAGCTCTTCTGGAAGGCGCTTCCCTTCTCTGCCCGTCAGTATTGCGTAGCCGAGGTTCAGGACATCGCCAGCTTTTAGTGGCCTTCCAAGGCCCGCCTTGGCATACGTTGAGCAGCTCCCGAGGAGGGGCTCGCACTTTATTCCTCCAGCGAAGGCGATGTAGCCGTAGAGCCCGCTCCTCAGCGCCCCGACTTCAAGGACGTCCCCCCTCTTCGCCCAGTGGCTTGTCCAGGGTTCGATTGGAATACCGTTTAGCCTGACCTCCACATCCCCCCCAACGGCAAAGACTGCTGAGGCGTTGAACCTGATGGTCGGCCCCATCAGGAGGAACTCCAGGAGGGGAGCGTCTCCAGAATTGCCGACGAGGTAGTTGGCTATTCTGGCCGAGTAGTCGTCCATGTAGCCAGAAGTGGGAACTCCGAGCTTTCTATAGCCCTTCCTGCCGGAGTCCTGGACGGTGAGGGGTGAAGGGATGTTGATGAGCTCAATCATTTTCATTCCCCCATTCGGCCCTGTAGAGCTCGTCGAACTCTTCCCTACTAATTGGCACGAACTTTACCCTGTCTCCCGGCCTGAGAAGTGTTGGTGGCTCTCTTGGGGGGTTGAAGAGCCTTAGGGGAGTCCTACCTATAATCCTCCACCCTCCAGGGCTTTCTAGGGGATAGATGCCGGTCTGCTTCCCTGCTATCCCTACAGAGCCGGCCGGAACCCTCAGGCGGGGCTTCTCAAGGCGGGGCGTCGCTATCCTCTCGTCCATTCCTCCCAGGTAGGCAAAGCCTGGCAGGAATCCGAGGAAATAGACGCGGTAGATGGGTTTTGAGTGGATTTCAATGACCTCTTCAGGAGTCAGGCCGTTGTACCGAGCCACGAACTCCAAGTCGGGGCCGTATTCGCCCCCGTAGAGAACCGGGATTTCTATGAGTCTCCCCCCGACTCTCTCTGCCCGCACATCGAGTCCTTCTACCGTCCGCTTGACCCCTTTAAAATCAATGAGCTTGGGATCATAGATTACCGCGAGGGAAGAATAGACGGTAGAAGGACTCGAT
>JAGHBN010000161.1 GCA_021160985.1 Thermococcus sp. | reverse complement strand
CCCCACCAGCATCATGGCGAATACTACAACCCCCGTTACAAGGGTCAAGAGTTCCGTCGTCTTCTCTGCCAGCAATCTGACGTAATCAGGCTCCCCCTTCCCGTGTTTGTATGAAAAGAGGGGCATTATAGCAGACTGGAGCACCTGGGGAAGGTAGGTCAGCAGAAAAGCCGTTGAGAGTATGGCAGCCACGGATCCGGCCAGCTCCGGATTTCCAAAGTACTCGCTCATGAAATAAGGCCCCTGTATCAGAAAGACCCCCGAGAGCGTTCCGAGGAATGAAAATGAGGAGTATGAAACGAGGAGACGTATATGTTCCCCCTTGGGCTTTCCTATGAATCCCATTTTGGCCAGATAAACAAAGGCAAACAGCGAGAGGGTGCCGAGGAACAGCAGGTAAGGGGCAAAGACGTTGGACAATGCAAACCCCACCAGAAAGAGCAGAAAAGATGCTGTTATGATGTAGGCGTAGTGCTCCCCCCTGTGAATTCCATACAGAAAGCCCCGAAGTGTTAGCTGGATTCCACGGAAAACCGCTATTAAGCCAAGATATACGTTGAACGGGAGCAAAAAGAGACCTGCAAGCGGGAGCAAAAAGGAGGGGAGCGTTATCGAGCGTATTGCATCAGGGTCATCCCTGCCAAGGAACTCGGAGGAGTACTTGCCGAGGGCGATTGCAAAGAAGCTCAGGGGAATAGCTATGAAAAACGCCTGTGAGATCAGTGAGTTCGCACGGCCAAGTTCCTCAAGGCCGAATTTTCGGGCAACCACGACGTTGTAGAGGAACCGGCTGAGTCCGGTGAGACCCAGGGCTATTATGGATGCGATGGAATGACGAATCAAAACACGACGTTCGTAGCTCATGAAGAGAGAAGGGAAAAATGGGATTTAACCTTTGCGGAATCCCACGTAGAACCCCGCCATGAACGCCGTCGTTCCAGGGAGTATTCCCACGGCCTTCTCGCCTATACTCATTACGGCACTGCTCCACCCAGTAGCGAGGTTGAAGAGTTTATCCTGATTGATCTCTATGACGCCCTTCTGCTGGAGCCACAACAGGCTGAGGAGGTAAGCCCCTATTATCGCCATCGCCAGCTTCATTATTTTTTTCAATGCAAACCCCGTGATGAAGCCCACAACGGCCCCAACACCCATGTCCCCGAACATTCCACCCAAGCTGAACTCCATTGGTCGCCCCCCGTAAAGAAATACTCTCAACAGGGTAAAAACATTTTGGCAAAACGTTTAAATTAAATGTGTCCAAAATATTTGCATACCATAAAAGTAGGTGAGAACATGACGGGTCCAATGGAGAGGCTCAAAACCAAGATTACCAAAGAAGTCCTCTGGCTTTACATTCTCAGGCTCCTCAAGGAGAGACCCATGTACGCTTACGAGCTGAAAGAGAAGATAAAGGAAGCCTTTGACTTCGAGCCGGCCACCGTGAGCTCTTACGTGGTTCTCTACAAACTGGAAAAGGACGGGTACGTGACTGCTGAATGGCAGGAGAGCCAGACAGGGAAACCCTCCAGGAAGTACTACCGGCTCACGCCCAAGGGGGAGAAGCTCCTTGAAGAGGGAATCTCCTTCTTGGAAGAGACATTAGAAAAGCTCAGAGGATGAAATGAAAATTTTAAAAACTGGATGGGATCAGCGTCCCATTCCACCGCGTGGCTCCCTTGCCTTGGGCCTGAGGCCCTTGTAGCCACACTTTCTGCATTTCTTTGCCTTCCAAGGGTTGGTAGCGCCGCAGCGCATGCAGATGTACTTCCTAAATATCCTTGCCTCAGCTTCCGGAAATCTCGCCATAGTGATCACCTCATGATCTTGAACGTTTTCCCATACATCCCTCGTCTTTTTAAATCTTTGGTGCGGGGGACGGGATTCGAACCCGCGCAGCCCTGCGGCAGCGGATCTTAAGTCCGCCCCCTTTGGCCAGGCTCGGGCACCCCCGCGCGAGGGAGTGTAAAGCGAGGGAAATTAAAAGTTTTCCCCTCAAGTTCTGACAATTCTCATCTCGAATTCTTCGAGCGGTACCTTGAAGTCCTCCCTGCTCTCTATTTCCTTTCTGTTGAAGAGGATCTCCCTGGCAAGGATCCAGTAGATGAGAGCGAGAGCCTTCCTTCCTTTGTTGTTGGTCGGTATGGCAACGTCGACGTAGCTCAGGAAGTTCTCTGTGTCGACGAGACCCACTATCGGTATGCCAATCTCAATGGCCTCCTTCATGGCCTGGTGGTCAGCCCTCGGGTCGGTGACTATGAGCACGTCGGGCTCGAAGAAGTTCTTTACCTGAGGGTTTGTCATAGTTCCGGGGAGGAAACGGCCGGGTATTGCCCTCGCCCCGGTGACGTCACCGAACTTCTTCACCGGCTTCTGGCCATAGAGCCTGACGCTAACCGCGAGAATGCTCTCAGGGTCGAACTTGGCGAGGAACTTGCCCGCGACCCTGAGGCGCTCATCAGTCTTCCTGACGTCAAGGACGTAGAGGCCATCCTGCCTCACGCGGTATATGAACTTCTTCATGTCCTGGGTCTTCTGCTGGGTTCCAATGTGGACACCGGCAGCAAGGTACTGGTCGAGTGGAACAAGATAGTCCTCCATTCTTCACACCTCCTCATCCTTCAAAGGTTATTATCCTACCCCTTTCGCCTAAATCCTCTGCTATGCGAATCAGCTCGTTCAGCTTGGCGATGGAGTCCTTCCGGAGCACCATCGCCGGGCAGCGAAGACCCACTGCAACGTGGGCCAGCGCCTCGTCGGAGGACTCGTAGCGAGCCTCCGCGAGGATGGGAGTTATTCTCTCCGACTTCGCGTCGTTCACGAGATTGTATAAGTCGGTGAGCGTGCCCAGGTTTATCGGCTTTATCGACAGGGCGTTGTAGTAGCGCCTGTCCAGTATGTCCTTCTCGCGGAAGATGTGCTCGCCGTCAACGAACACCTCATGGGTGCCAGCGATCAGCTCAAGGAACAGCTCCTCGTCGCCGAGGGGCTTTATGTAGGCCACGTTGTTGTCCTCAACTATGGAGAGCACTTCTCCCATGTCCATCAGGACCTTCTGCACGAGGCCGAGTGCAACGTCAAGGCCGAGGTCGTCGGTTGCCTTTTCGGTGGCCTTTGAGAAGGCCTCCACAGTGCCTGCCTCCGCATATTCGAGGACCTTGTTGACGGCGTCAACGACGTCGGTTATCTCCATGAGGTCCCTGACCATGACGTAGTAGTC
>JAGHBN010000110.1 GCA_021160985.1 Thermococcus sp. | reverse complement strand
CAATACTGCTTAAAAGTGCATTTAGATACCATGTGAAAGATCCGTTAGTGCTTCTCAAGCAAGCAGGCATCGACATAGAGCCAGAACTTGAGGAGTTCAGGCAGTTCCTGGCGGAGATCAGCGGGAAGAAGATAGAGCCGAAGAAACCAAAATCCCCTGCAGTGAAGGGGGCGGTGGGACCGAAGGAAGGGACACCGGAAACCATCAAGCTCGAAGCCCAGAAGCTCCTCGGGATGCTGAACGGATTGAAGTTCGCGGACTACTCCGAAAAGGCCGTTGAGAAAGCGCTCAGGGAGCTTGGAGCCGAGGTGGAAAAGCTCCTCGAGGAGAAGAACCTTGAGCTCCTCGGGGTGTATTCGATGGTCTTTCTGCTGCTGGAGAGAGGGGAATTTGAGAGGGCGGAGGAGTTCTTAAAGGGCTTAAATTCTTAGTTTCCCTTGCGGAACCATTCGAGGGCATCCTCTTTCATACCTTGATCCCTTCCCTGGTGGCGTAGTAGTAGATGTAGCCCTTCACGTCCTTGAGCCTCTCAAACTCGGCCTCAGAGACTATCACTATGTCAGCGGGGAGGTCAAGGCGCTCGTATATCGCCCGCCACAGCTCACGATATTTTTTCCTGTCCAGGGGCCCTTTAACCACGACGAGAATATCCCAGTCAGAATCCTCTCTAAAATCACCCCTTGCGCGGGAGCCAAAGAGTATGACCTCCACAAGCTCCAGACCGGCCTTTTCGACTTCCCGGGCTATGGTCTCTCTAATCTTTTCAAGCATGGTTTCTGTATCGGTCCGGGAATATTTATCTTTTGTGGCCTTTTTCAGGGGAGCCACCTCTAAGAAACTCATCAAGCCTGGCCTGTCCCTTCTTTTTCGGAGTGATCTTCGCCTCTATCTTATTCAGGGTCTTCCAGCCGCGCCTCACTATCGGCGGGAACTCGCCGTGCTGCCTGTAGTACTCCTCGAGGAAGGCCCTCGTCCGCGGGTCGCTCGGGTAGCCGCTCCCAATCTCGCCGTATTCCTCCTTCAGCCTTTCAATCGCCCTGTCGCGGGTGACCTTGGCTATTATCGATGCGGCGGAAACCGGTAGAAACTTGTCGTCGGCCTTGTGCTCGGCTATTATTTCTGCCTCGAAGTTCAGTCTCTTCCGAATGTCCTCGCCGAAGCGGGTCTCCTTCACGTCGGCGGCGTCGATGTAGATCACGTCTGGCCTGACCTTGAGCGAGTTGAGAGCTTTAACGAAGTTCTCCACCTCGAACTCGTTTAAGGTACCCTTGCGGGAGTCTATCTCCTCCGGCCATAATTCAAGAATTACATAATCATCTAAAAGTGCAATTATTTCATCGAATAGCCTCTCCCTCCTCTTTGGAGTCAGCCTCTTGGAGTCCCGAACGCCGAGCCTTTCGAGTTCGGAGAGCTTGTCTTCGTCCACGACAACCGCCGCTATTACCATGGGACCTATAACCGGCCCCCTTCCGGCCTCGTCGATCCCTGCGAGTTTTCTGCCCACTATTTCACCTCCTGAAGAGCAACGCACCGTAGATTACGCCGAGCATTATCGTGGCTATGCCGCTCGGAGGGATATCTGTGAAGTAGGCGAGAACAACGGAGGAGAGCTGGACGCCCAGTGTCAGGAAGAGGCTCACCCCAATTACCTTCCTTATGTCGCTGCTCACCATCAGGGCTATGGCCCCGGGCAGGACCGCCACGACCTGCAGGGTTATCAGGCCGACCGTCTGGACTATCAAAGCACCTATCGCGCCGACGAGAACGTAGAGCACCATGAGATATGCCCTGACGTTTCCTCCGTAACTCTCCATCCCCTCGGGATCGAAGCTGAGGTAGAGGAAGTCGCGGTAGAGGAACAGCATTATGAAGAAGAGGATGGTTCCTCCGACCACGAGAACGGCGAGGTCGCTGAGGGTTATGAGGAACATCTCGCCGGTGAGGTATGAGACTATGCTCTCGCTCAGGGGGAAGTAGGGCCTGCTCGCCATCACCTTGTAGAGGACACCAAAGCCGAGGACGGTTAAGCCGGCCACGAAGCTGGCCACGATTCCAACGGCGGAATCCGGGGTGAAGCCGAGCTTCTCGAGGTGTGCTATGAGAAGGACGATGGTTATCGTCACCAGGAGCGCTACGGCCATCACGAGTCCCATGTTCCCGAAGATAAGACCGAGTATCATCCCGAGGACGGCTCCGAAGAGCAGTGAGTGGAATATTGCGTGCGTTAGAAAGGCCAGGCCTTTCGTGTTTATGAGCGGGCTCAGCAAACCGAGGAGGACGCTGACCATTATGCTCGCGAGGACGGCCCTTATCAGGTACTCCGGGATCATCTGCTGCCACCCCCGTGCCTGTGGATGTGGAAGTCACCGGTTATGCAGAAGAGCCTGTCGCCCACCGGGATGACCCTCGCGAGGGGCCCGTAGACCGACTTGATCACGCTGTCCCTGAGGACTTCCTCCGGCCGTCCAAAGGCTATCAGCTTCCTGTTGATGAGCATGACCTTGTCCCCTATCTCGAGCAGGGGGTTGATGTCGTGGGTCGTTATCACAGTGGTTATGCCGCGCTCACTCTTTATCTTCCCAAGGACGTTTGAGACTTCGGCCCTTGCGCTCGGATCCAGGGCTGAAAGCGGTTCATCAAGCAGAAGGAGCTTGGGGTCGCTTATCAGTGCGCGTGCGAGAAGAACCCTCTGTTTCTGGCCACCGCTCAGCTCGCGGAAGAGTCTGTCTTTGATGTGCGCGAGGCCCACAAAGTCCAGTACTTCCTCAGCCTTTTCGAGAATCTCGCGGGGTATCTTGAAGTGTGAGAACCCCTTCTTGTAAATCCCTCCCATGGCGACTACTTCCAGGGCTGTTAACGGGACGCGCTCGTTGAGAGAGTGGCTCTGGGGGACGTACCCTATCAGCTCCCTCGCATCGCACGGGGGTTTCCCGAACACCCTGAGCTCTCCCCGGTATTCTCTGTGGAAGCACGCTATGGTCCGGAGGAGCGTTGTCTTCCCTGCCCCGTTCGGTCCTAGCAACAGCAACGTCTCGCCCTCTTCGAGCTCAAAGGTAACCCCCTCCAGTACGACCTCCCCGTCGTAGAGTATTGTAAGGTCTCTGGCTGCTACGGCGGTCATGTCCATCTCCAAGAATGGAGTTAAATGGTACGTTTTTAAACTTTCATGTTGTCATAGGGGTCAGACTTGTGTAATCCTGCCGGTGATGCAAAAATTTTAAAAGTGGAGTTTCTTAGTTCTTTTAGAAAATTTTTGCAAGGCTTAACCTTATAAAGGTTCAAGCCTAGCGGTGGGAGGTGATGCTCATGGCGTATCACAAGGGTGGAAGAGGAAAAAAGAAAAGCAACAGGCAGGTTCAGGGGGATGAGGTAATCCGCGTTCCCCTTCCGAGGGATGGACAGCTCTTCGGGGTCATTGAGCAGGCCCTGGGTTCAGGGTGGATGGATGTCCGCTGCTCCGACGGAAAGATTAGAAGGTGCAGGATCCCCGGAAAGCTCAAGAGAAGGATGTGGATGCGCGTTGGAGACGTGGTAATCGTCCAGCCGTGGCCGGTCCAGAGCGACGAGCGCGGGGACATAGTCTACCGCTACACGAGGACTCAGGTGGACTGGCTTCTCAGGAAAGGCAAGATAAGCCAGGACTTCCTTAGCGGCGGCGAGCTTCTGTTCTGAGGGTTCAAGTGATCGCCTATGCATGAGGAGTTCCTCGAACGGGAGATTGAGACGATACTCGGCCTCAGGGAGAGGCGTGAGAAGGACAGCGAGCTCTACAAGATAGCCAACGAGGTCTTTGACAGGACTACGAAGGAGACGCTCGCCTACCTCCACAGGCGCGGCAAGATAGAGGAGCTCTACGGCGTCATAAGCACAGGAAAGGAGGCCAACGTCTTCGCGGGAGTGGATGCGGAAGGCAACAGGATAGCGGTCAAGATTTACAGGACGTACACAACGGAGTTCCGGCGCATATGGGAGTACCTCGCTGCCGACCCCAGGATTGGATACCTCCCCAAGGACATGAGGAAGCTCGTATTTGTGTGGACGAGGAGGGAGTTTAAGAACCTCCAGCGGGCGATTAAATACGCCGTTAGAGTCCCCGAGCCGATAATCTTCCGCAATAACGTGCTGGTGATGGAGTTCATTGGGAATGCGGCTCCGGCACCCAGGCTGAAGGATGTTGAGAGGGAGCTGGAGAGAAGCGACTTTGAGGAGCTGTACGACTTCACGATGGGCGTCATAGAGAGGCTGTGGAGGCGCGGCGACATGGTTCACGGCGATTTAAGCGAGTACAACATCCTCCTGTGGGAGGGGCCGGTGGTCATAGACTGGTCTCAGGCCACTGTGAAGAGGAACCGCATGAGCGTGGAGCTGTTGAAGAGGGATTTAAGGAACATAATCAACTATTTCGGTCGTAAGGGCGTAGATGTGGATGACTTTGATGAAAAGCTTCGCGAGCTGCTCGAGAGGTGAGATGATGGACGAGTTTGAGAGACTGCTGAAGAAGTACGAACGCGTTGATAAGGATGGAAGACCCCTCGAGGAAGAGCCGGAGGGGGAGATAACGTACTTTGCAGAGGGGGAGCAGGAGGAGTTCGTTAGGATTCCCAAGGAGAGAGTGGCGGTAGTGATCGGGAAGAAGGGGCGGACCAAGAGGGAGATAGAAAAGAGAACCAAGACGAAGATAGAGATCGACAGCGAGACCGGCGAGGTTTTCATCACCGCCACGAAGGAGACGGACGACCCACTCGCAGTCTGGAAGGCCAGGGACGTTATAATGGCTATAGGGAGGGGTTTCTCTCCGGAAAGGGCATTCAGGCTTTTCAACGAGGGAGAAACCCTTGAGATCCTCAATCTGACCGACGTCATCATAGGCAACGACAAGAATGCACTCCCCCGCGTTAGGGGGCGGATAATCGGAAGGAAGGGACGCACGAGGGAGATCATCGAGGAGATGAGCGGTGCAGATATAAGCGTTTACGGAAAGACGGTGGCAATAATAGGGAACCCCATACAGGTTGAGGTTGCCAAGACTGCGGTTGAGAAGCTTGCCAAGGGCTCGCCTCATGGGGTCGTTTACAGGTACCTTGAGAGGCGTAAGAAAGATCTCGAACTCGAAAGCACCACGTATTACGAGGCCCTTGGCGGAGAAACCGGTGATGAATGGGAGGAATGAAGATGGCCGAGGCCAATCAGCTTTTTAAGGAGTTTAAGATTCAGAGCGTCAGCGAGTTCTTCAGGCGAAACGCAGCAATGCTCGGCTACACGGGGAAGATACGTTCCCTGACGACGGTGGTCCACGAAGCCGTGACGAATTCCCTTGACGCCTGCGAGGAGGCAGGAATTCCGCCGTACATCCGTGTTGAGATAGAGGAGCTGGGGAAGGAACACTACAAGGTCATAGTTGAGGACAACGGGCCGGGAATTCCGGAGAAGTACATAACCCACGTTTTTGGTAAGATGCTCGCCGGAACCAAAGCCCACAGGAACATACAGAGCAGGGGTCAGCAGGGTATTGGTATATCCGGTGCGGTAATGTTTGCCCAGGTGACGAGCGGCAAGGCGACGCGCGTAATCACCTCCACCGGCGGCGATATAATCGAAGCATGGGTCAAGATCGACGTTGACAGGAACGAGGGTAAGATAGTCAAGAAGGAAAAGCACCCGAACCCGAACGGCTGGCGCGGGACGAGGATAGAGCTTGAGGTCAAGAACGTACGCTACATCCGTTCGAAGCAGGGTGTTTACTGGTATCTCAAGCTGACGGCTATAGCCAATCCACACGCCCAGATAGAACTCATCGAGCCCGATGGGAAGCTCATAATCTTCCCGCGGTCGAGCGAGGAAGTGCCGGAGCCCCCTGTCGAAATGAAGCCCCACCCCATGGGTGTCCTCACTGATGACGTTTACAGGATGGCAAAGAAGACGAGGAAGAACACAGTAAAGCGCTTCCTGATAGGGGAGTTCTCGAGGATAAGCGAGAAGAAAGTTGATGAACTCGTGAAGTACATAGCGGCTCTGAGGCTCATAAAAACCGAAAAGGACAAGAACGTTCAGGAACAGCTCTACGAGCGTCTTATGAACGGGGAAGTTGACTCAGTTCTGCGCTCCTTCAGGGGCTACACGAAGGTCGTTAAGCAGGTCGCCAGGATGATGGAAAAGCCACCCGAGAAGCTCAGTTGGCATGAGGCGGAGGAGATAGTCGAGGCCTTCAAGTACATGAAGTTCATGGCCCCGCCGACACACGGGCTGAGGCCCATAGGTGAGGAGAACATAGAGAAGGGCCTTACAGGAATCCTGAAGCCCGAGTTTGTCACCGCGGTAACGAGACCCCCGAAGGTCTACTCCGGTGGAATTCCCTTCCAGGTAGAGGTCGGTCTGGCCTACGGCGGCGAGATTCCGAGCGGATTTGAGCTTCTCCGCTATGCGAACCGCGTTCCGCTCCTCTTCGATGCCGGTTCGTGTGTTACAACGCTGGCGGCACGCTCCATAGACTGGAAGCGCTACCGTGTCGACGACCCTGAAAGAACGCCCCTGGTCCTGATGATAAACGTCATCAGCGTTCACGTGCCATACACCGGCACAGGAAAGCAGAGCATTGCCAACGACGACGACATCTACAACGAAATTCGCCTGGCCATAATGGATGCTGCGAGGAGGCTCCAGACGTACCTGAGCGGAAAACACAGGCGCCTCTCGCAGGTGAAGAGGAAGAAGACCTTCCAGAAATACGTGCCCGAGATAGCAAGGGCGCTTCACATACTCGTGGGAGTCCCCGAGGATGAGGTCGCCAAGTACTTCATCGATTTCATAGAGTCTCGTTTCGCTAATATTGAGGAACCTGTCCCAGAGGAGGTGAGCGAGAATGCCTAAACGCAAGACAATAAAGCGCGAGAAGCCCAAGGAGCACTTCTCATATGACCCCCAGAAGGTACTGGCGAAGCTCGAGGAGTACGGAAGGCGCGTCCTTGAGGACATAAAGCAGGGCAAGAACCCCTACTTCGACATCCCGATGCGCGGACTGAGCAACGTCTACTTTGATAAGAAAAAGCGCGTCATAAGGATGGGCGACAAGCTCTCGAGGAGGTACTTCCTCAACGTTGCCCACGCGAGGAAGTTCATGCAGACGCTCATAATCATGGCCTACGTTAAGCGTTTAGTCAGCGAGAACAAGCACGCGAGCCTTCGTGAGGCCTACTACGCCAACAAACACACGATTCCTGGCACCAGGGAGAACACCTTCGAAGACCAGCGCGAGAGCGATCCCATCATCGAGGACCTCGAGAGAATGCTGGGCGTCCTGCGTGAGGAGATGCACCTTACGGCGGACAGGCGCGGGTACATCTACGGCGACATAGTTATCCGCGACGGCGAGGACGAGTTCAACACCTCGAAGCTCGGTAGGGGTGGTTGGGCCGTCCCTGGAACGGTGGAGCACCTCCAGTTCCCCGAGATAAACGTCGACTATGTGCTCGTCGTCGAGACTGCCGCTATGGCGGACAGGCTTATTGAAGAAAAATATGCCCAGAAGGAAAATGCCCTCATAGTTGCCACCCAGGGACAGGCCTCGCGTGGCGTGAGAAGGCTCATCCACAGGCTGCACTATGAAGAAGGGCTGCCGATCATCGTCTTCACCGATGGTGACCCCTACGGTTGGTACATCTACTCCACCATAAAGCAGGGTTCAATTAACTTGGCCTACCTCAGCGACAAGCTGGCCACCCCCGAGGCAAAGTTTGTGGGAATGACCATGGACGACATAAAGCGCTATGGACTCGAGAACGTCACCGAGAAGCTCAAGGGGATACCGCCCAACAAGAAGGGCGGTCCGTCCGGGGATTACAAGAGAATCCTGGAGGAGATGGAGTACCCGTGGTTCCAGCACAAGGAGTGGCAGAGGCAGCTTAAGATGGCCCTGGAGATGGGAGTGAGGATTGAGCAGCAGGCCCTTGCCAACAAATCCCTTGAGTTCGTCGCCAAGGAGTACCTGCCGGAAAAGATAAACAACGGTGATCTGCTGCCATGACCACGACCGAAGAGTTAGTGGCGCAGGTTAACAAGATACTTGACGATATTGGGATAGACCTGGCAGGGTTATTTGAGAGTTTCGACGTTCCTTCCATTTCTTACCGTTTGAAAGAGAGCCTTTCCCTACTTCAGGAGCTTGAAGAAGAGCTCTCAAGGCGTGTTGGTGAGACCGCCCCGTCTCTCACCGGCGTCAGCAAGAAAGACCGCGA
This sequence comes from Thermococcus sp., assembly GCA_021160985.1. Taxonomy (GTDB): domain Archaea; phylum Methanobacteriota_B; class Thermococci; order Thermococcales; family Thermococcaceae; genus Thermococcus. The sequence goes on along the minus strand of JAGHBN010000110.1, from coordinate 10,083 downwards.
TCCCCACCTCCAGTGGATTTACAAGAAAAAGCGCAACAGAGTCCTTGCCCTTGAGAGGCTGCATTCAGCTATAACTGCCCACAAGATGGCCCTCGCACTGATTTCCGCCAACTACACCTTCTTTATGGGTAAGAAGCTGGTGAGTCTAAACGAGCTCACGAAGGAGAACGTCGAGCAGGTCAGGGCCGTCCCCAACCCGGTCCAGATCGGGCGGGTTGAAGTTCTGCCCCACCTGGCGTATTCAGGCGACGTCCTCCGCCTGCTCGCGAGAGAAAGCATTGAGGTCAGGGAGTCGTTCAAGTTCATAAAGGGCAAGCTGCGGGAGAAGGGAATCGTGAGGACGCGCGGTATGAGGATTGAAGTGGAGTACTGGGAGGGCAACAGGCTCAAGAAGACGCGGATAGACCTCCCCGCTGATTCCGACATTGAGGGCGAACTCAGGAAGAGGTTCGGGAAGAGACTCCGCTGGCGCGTTCTGAGCTTCGTAAAGACGAGGGGGGTTCTCATAAACAACCACTACACCGTGGACAACCTTGCTCTGGCCTACGCCACCCTCGATCCGGAGCACGGGGCCGAGAAGCTGGGCCTCGACCTGTTCCGTTACTACTTCCTTACCTCTGAGACAGAGAGGGAGAGCCTGGGCCTGTACCCGAACATAAAGCTCTGCATTGACTGCCACTATTCAATATTTGACCTGCCCTTTATGGACGAACCCAACTTTAAGACAGGGTACGGCAGCATGTTCATCATACGGAAGTGTGAGATGGAAAGGGCCATCTCCGGCAACAGGAGGGACATCGCCAACATCCCCAACCACCTTCTCGGAGGAGTGCTCCTCTACGGGATGAGCGAGTACAGTGAGGACAGGGTCGCGGAGCTTCTTGGAATTGACTCCAACGAACTCGCCGAGGCCATAAAGAAGTTCGTGATTTCGGGCCTGCACAAGAAGCTCTTTGCTGACACAAGCAAGTTTGAGAAGTTCATGCCCAAGAGCGACAGGGCCAAACAGTTCCTCGCACTCCTCCAGGGGTGATGTGATGAGGGTTGAGGTAAAAGCGCGCAACAACACCGAGCTGATAGCAAAGCTCAACGAGGCCCTGAACGAAGATGTCACGGAGGTCTACATCAACCTCCGCCCCTCAAAGGAGATACTCGTCAGGATACTCGAGCGCGCGCCAAACGTGCGTAGAATTTCCTGCCCCCCGAGCCTCTACCCCAAAGTATCCAAGAAGGTTATTGATGCGCTCTCCCAGATAGGGATAGAACTCGTTCCCGAGAGCTACCCCCGCGGAAGGCCGCGGAAGTACGATGAGCGGACCATTCGTGAGGTCCAGAGCCTCTTGATGAAGGGAGTGCCGGCGAAGGAAGTTAGCGCCCGCACGGGGATTCCCCTGAGGACGGTCTATTACATCATGGAGCAGACCGGGATGAAGCCAAGCCGTGGGGGCACCTGAACTCGATCCTGGGTCACTGTTTTCAATCCTCACGGCGCTGTGAAGGCGCACTTTTCCCTTGAATGAAGAGTGGCAGTTTTCAGGGATGAAAGGCATATAACGTGAGGGATCCCTCGACCAAAGATTGGAGGAAACGTTAGTAACCCCCTTGAGCCCGTATGTGTGCCGAATGGAAAAAAGTGTTTAAGATTCAATGCCTAATACACTATGATGAAGCATGAACCACAGAAGAAGTGTTTCCCTGGTTGCCTTGATCCTTATGGTTATCTTCTCCCTTATGCAGTCCTCGACTGTCCGCAGGAGCACCACGACCCTTAACATAGAGTGGTACTTCTTCCTCTCTTCGCTCTTTTTCTTTGGTGTCGCTGGTTACGCCGTCAAGCTGGCCATTGAAGGTCGCCTTAAGGTATACAGAGCAAAGAGAAGAAAGAGAAACATATTCGCATACGCAATAACATTTCTGGCCCTGATTGTCGCGGTCTATCTAATCTTCTTTCACAGGGATGTGGATAGTCCTGTAGAAGTTGAAGGGGCTAACGGGCTCCTTGAGAAGCTCCGTCCCAACGTAACATTCGGCGACTTGGTGGTTGTTTGGAAACAGTTTCCGGGCTGGGTCTATCTAATTCCACCCCTCCTGTTCTTGATAATAGTGCTAACCGCTAAAAGGATTAAAAGAAGGCAGAGATCTGTCCCCGGGATCAGGTTCGAGCCGAAGCTGACCTACGACTCCATAGATGGGACTCCTCCGGAGAAGGTCATAAAGATGTACAAGAACGTTGTGGCAGGTCTCATAAGCAAGGGTTACCCGTATCAGAAGAGCTGGACGCACTGGGAGCACGAAGAGAAGCTGAAGGAGATTTTTCCGGATCTCGAAGACCTCGACACTCTCACGAGGATATTCGAGAAGGCCAAGTACGCCGGCAGGCTGGATGACTCGGATGTTAAACTTGCCCGCGAGAGCTACGAGAGGCTGATGTCCTTTTTGAGGTAATCCCGTCGATTCCGCCATGTCCTCGGGGGGAAATATTTAAGTAGCGTTACTCTTTATTCCCATCGGTGATTGTAATGATCAGGCCCGTGCCGATGAAAACCTCGATGTATTCCATAAACAGGTTTTTGGACACTGAATATGGGGATTTTGGCTTCGCCATTGAAGACATGAAGCTGTTCCCCAACGGTAGGTATATCGCGGTTCTGGTAAGACTGGATGACGATTCAAGGTTCATCCACGTTTTTGGGGCGGCGGGACAGCCCGTTGAGGGATGGGAAAAGGGAATTCCCGTGCCCTGTACAGACGAGGTGATAATGCTTCCCCGTGAGAGAAAACTAGCCGTCTTTACAAAGTGCGGGACAGGTGAGGTCAGGATATATCCAGTTCAGTCTGCCGATCCGGAATCTGAGCTGTTACAGGTAACTTTTACCCGGCTGCCTCTTTACGTCAGCTTCACCCCCCACGAGAGGCTGGTGGTGTTCTGTGATTACAAGGTCGAGTACTTCGCGCCAGGGAAGGTCGAGGTTATCAAGATCCCAACGCCGCAGGACGGGTTCGCTTACATCCATTCCGTGAAGGACACGGATGACTCGCTGTACTTACTTTACACATTTCGAGAGAACCAAAAGCAGCGCCTGGAGCTGGCAAGAGTCCCAGTCCCGATGTTTCCGTACTACTCATCGCTGGAGTTCTGGGATGGAATTGAGGTCATCTCAAAGTCCGGTCCAGTGCTCAGGGGAGGGAGGCAGATAGGTGACATATGGATAGAAGACGGCTCCGTTATAGCGGCCCTCGGCACCAAAGGCGGGAACGAGGTTCACGTTGTGAGCTCCGCAGGAACAAAAACGGCACTGTTGCCGGGGGAACTGGTGTTCCTTTCGTTCACCTCCAGGGGGCTTTTTGTCATAATAGGTGTTTACAGGGGGAACCTGAGGGCGGGGTTCATACCCTTTGACGTCATCAACACATCCAAAAAGATAGGGGCGGAAGATTTCCAGGGAGAGGTGGTTCTGGGGAGGTACGTCCCCGGTGTCGTTGATCCTAAGTTCGCAGGGATTTCTTTGGGCGGCGAAACGCTTTACTTCGGAAGGAGTGGGGGCAAAAGCTCGGGCAGGACCTTCTATTATTTCCTCCGCAGAGAGGTTGACTACCTGTATCGCCTTGAGACGCCAAAGGTGCAGAGCGATAATTTAAAGCCAGGGGAGACCGTTTCCGAAGCACCTAATGAGGAACACCAAAAGGATGGCCTGGACGAGGATCTGGGGGAGACGTTCCTGACCCCCCTGCTCAGGAGGTTCAAGCAGGTCATCATATACGGGCCACCCGGCACGGGTAAGACTCATCTGGCATTAAAAACTGCCAAGAACGCGGAGTTTGTCACGTTCCACCAGTCGTACAGTTATGAGGATTTCGTGGAGGGGTTCAGGCCCATTGAAAAGGGGGGAAGAGTCGTATACACGGTCTCCGATGGTGTGTTTAAGCGCCTCGCTGTGAGGGCAATATACGATTCCCTACCGAACGAATTCCGGAGAGGTGGGGAGAACGTAGGGTACGAGGACATGAAAATGGCCGTTCAGGAGTTCCTGAAAAAGAGGCAGGCAGGAGACAGAACCCCAATCGTTCCCAGGAGGGAGTTCTACATTATAATCGACGAAATCAACCGCGGCAACATAAGCAGAATACTGGGAGAGCTAATAACCCTCCTTGACCCCGATAAGAGGCTGGGTGCTCCCACCGAAGCCATAGTGACCCTTCCATACTCGCGGGAGCTTTTCGCACTGCCTCCGAACCTATACATCATTGCCACTATGAACTCGGCCGACAGGAGCATAGCCCTGCTCGATATTGCACTTAGGAGAAGATTCGCATTCGTGGAACTTTCTCCGGATCCGGAGAAGCTCAGAGACATGCACGTAGACGGGATAGACTTAGAACACCTCCTGACGAGGATAAACTCCATCATCGAGCAGGAGAAGGGCAAAGACTATACTATAGGGCACGGTTACTTTCTCGATATCCTCTCCGCAGACGATCCAAGGCAGGCACTCTACATGGTCTTCTACCACAAGGTGTTGCCCCTCTTCCAGGAGTACTTCTACGGGAACTGGGAGCATCTTCGGTCCCTTTATCCGGGCTTCGAGTTCATAGATGAGAGAGGGAGGATAATCTGGATGGGTCTTGATGAGTTCATGGACGCCCTCCGCAGGTTGGTGGGGTCCGAATGAGGGCAGTGACCATCTATGAGTTCCAAAGGAAGTATCTTCAGAGCCTTCGCGCGGAGGGGGTAAACGTATCACCCTCCGAGCTCCAGAGGTTTTTTGAGTTCATAAACAGCAGTTATGGCCGCGAGAACGACGTCCTAAGCCTGAGATACGACGTCAGCAGGGGCGACTATTACATTCAGGCGCATGGCAGCGTGGGTTTCGCGTACTATCTTGAAGACGAGCCGTTCATGATACAGGTCCTTCCAAAGCCGTACAGAAACGACCCGGACCATAGGCGTTCCATGAAATTCTTTCTCAGCCTTCTGAACCTGAGTGGCAACCTTGGCATGAGCCCACGCGATATAGAGCGCGCAGTCTCGGCATACAGGGGAGAGAACGAGCTGATCCACGAGATGTTCTTTTATCTCTACACCTCCCAACTTGGGAGGAAAATATTCCACGGGATGTATCAGGAGTACAGCGAGGTGGAAGAGAATTCCAAGACCATTCGGGGAAGGGTTCTCCTCTCGCGGTTGGTACGAACGACACCCGGAAGTCTGGATATCCCCGTCAGGCACTCAGTTCTAGGGGTTGATAATCCCCTGAACAGAGTGCTGAAAGCCGCACTTGAGGTGGTGGCTGAGAACTCGAGCTGGAATGGGATTAGAAGGGAAGCCAGCGCCCTTCTGGAGTACTTCAGGAGAGTGGGTCAGCTTAACAGGGATGATCCCAGTAGAGTGTCTTTTAATTCCCTCAATGAAAGGTTCAGACCTTTGTACACCCTTGCGATGATAATTCTCGAAGGGTTCGGGAAGAGAAGACAGCGGGGCTCTGTTCAGCACGGGATTTTTATGGATATGGCACACCTCTTCGAAACCCTTGTCTATCACACAATAAGAAAGGTTCTCCAGGGAGAGGCTGTGGTGTACAGGGACTACATCCTCCCCCACATCATTGAAGGCGCTCAAAGCGTGGAGGCAAAACTGGGTGCCGTCTTTACCTTTGGTCCTCCTCTTCCGGACATACTGGTTGCAACGGATTCCGGAAAATGTGTGATTGAGGTCAAGTACCGCAGCTTACTCGTGAAAATGAGGGGACAGTGGAGGAGAAAACTGGTGAGAAAAAGCGAGGAGCTCTACCAGATATACTCCTATTCACGTCTCGCGGGAGGCAGTGCCGCTGTCGTGTACCCCCGCCTCGAGGGAGTGTACAACCACTGGATTCCCGACATGTTTGGGCCGGAGGGAAATGTTCTCAGCTTCTTTGATGGGACTCCATTTGGGCTTTTCGGATACGAGCTGTCCAGAGTGGGAAAGGAGGTCTTTATAACCCGGAACGGGGTCGTTCTTAGGGAGGGTGTTGCCAGGAACCTACGGGAACATTTACTGTCCCTGTGTAAAGGCAAATGATGACGACATATATTTTAAAAAGTCCCCCGCTTAGATGTCCCTAAAAAAAGAGGGTGATGCTCATGCCGATATTCGAGACCCAGGAGGAAGCGCCAGAGATTAGAGAGCGCCTTCATCGCGTTGGAATAACCAACCTTCGGACGGTGGCGAAGATAAACTGGAAGGGAAAGGTGTACACCTTCCTCCCGCTCTTTGAGATAACCATCGACGTCCCGGAGGAGAAGAAGGGCATACATATGAGCCGGCTAGTGGAGAGCATAACCGAGGCGATGAGCGAGGCCGTCGAGGAAGAGGTGAGGGAAGCCCACAGCTCTCTAGAAGAGCTCGGCAGGTGCGTTATAGGTCGCCTTGAGGGCAAGCACCCCCACAGGCGCGCGGAAGTGTGGATTAAGACCCACCTCATAGTTCCCAGGGAGACACCTGCGAGCAAAAAGACCACCTACGAGCCCTACGATGTAGAGGTCGGCGTCATCAAGAACGAGGACGGCTCTTTTGAGAAAGTCCTCAGGGTTAAGGTCATCGGAAACACCGCCTGTCCCCACGCAATGGCCAACAACGATGGAAAGACGCACATACAGCGCGCCGTCGGCGAGCTTGAGGTAAGGGCCGGCTACGATGAGGAGATAGCGCTTGAAGAGATGATAGACATCGTTGAGAGCTCCTTCAGCCACCCGACTTACACGCTCCTCAAGACTGTGGACGAGAACGCCGTCGTCCAGGGCATGTACAGGAACCCGAAGTTCGTTGAGGACGTCGCGCGCGAGATATTCGCGAAGGCGAAGGAGCGCTTCAACGGGAAAATCCACGTGCGCGTAATCAGCAACGAGAGCATCCACAAGCACGATGTGATAGCGGAGACGTGGAGCTGAAGGTTCGAAAATTTTAATTATTTGAATCCCTAACAATACCCGAGGTGAGAGAATGGAGGCCACTCTCAGCGAGATTATCCACCGGATAGAGGAGATAGAACGGTTTCTGAAGGAGCTCGTGGATGTTAACCTTCAGCTCATTGAGGAGTCTGAACCGGAAAAGTGGGAGAGAGAAGCCATCGAGGAGCGCAGAAATGACGAGTTCCTCGAATGGAACGTGGTGAAAGATGAGCTTTGAGAACAGGGTTCTGATAAGCAAGAAAGCCCTGAAAGAACTCCAGGGTATCCCACAACACGAGAAGGAGTTGATAAAGGACAGGATATCCAAGCTGTCTTTCTTCCCTCTGGCCCACCTAGACGTCCAAAAGCTCAAGGGATATGAGAACGTTTACCGCCTGCGCGTTGGACAGTATCGAGTAATCTTCGAGTACCTGAAGGAAGATAGAGTTGTCAAAATCCTAAAAGTCGGCAAGAGGGAGAACGTTTACGGGGATAACCTATAGGGGAAGACGTGGAGCTGAAGGTTTGAAATTCAATATCGGTTTCCCATTTTTCGGGAGCCGAACTTCTTTCAAAATGATAAAACATTTTGTTAAACAATTTCGCCAATCATGGTATAACTCGGTTATTAACTTGAAGTAATTCGCTCCCTTATTTGCACTATGTCTCTTCTATGTTCATCATGGTCGATTTTTTTTTTGAAATCTGCACCTCAACTTCGAAGTAAAAGCTAAATATTAGTTGGAGGTATTATCGATCGCCCGGTTGGGCGTATTGACTGCCCCTCGGGCAGGGGGGTCGGCACCATGAAGAAGCTGGTTGCCGTGTTGTTCGGCCTGCTGGTAGTGGCGGCAGGGTTCGCGGCAGCAACTACCTGGGCAACGACCTCCGTTAGGGGATACAACAGAGATTCCTACGGCTATTCCTGGACGGAAGTTGGAGTCAAGTACGATGTCCAGCACCCCTACACCAACTATGAAATTACCTACCGGAGAGGTGGCGGCGGTGCCTATGACAACCACAAAGTGACTAGAATTACAGTGATTGCAGAGCCCAACGGGGCGGAGACTGTCGTAACGATTGACGGGTACCACACTGTAGTTTCGTCGGCGGGCTGGCCTTATCTCTGACTTTGTTTTTTCCACATTTTTCAATGTTTTTTCATAGGTGATCGCCATGAAAAAGGCGAACCTCTCACTCGCGGTGGCTGTGGTGTTACTCCTCGTCACGGCCCAGCATGCTGCAGCAGTCCCCTACTGGGCAGAAAACGCTTCCATTACCTATGCGGCAAAGTACTACGCCCCTTATGTTGAACACCGCGTCTCACAGGGTAGCAGGCCTGAATGGATAAGAACGGCCCTCCTTGTCTACAACTACTCGGGGGTGCTTTATATAATTAAGGCCTACGGCTCAACGACAGCGAGGTTCAGTCTGGAAAGAGACGGCCAGTTCGTGGAGGTTAGGGCGGAGATAATACTCGAAAACGTCAACGTGAGCGCCTTTTTGCCGCCCGGCGTTTCCCCTCCGCGCTTTTGGGACGAATCGCAGGTTCTCTCTTCTAAGACTGTGGAAAGTCATGACCCCGAATTCAACGGTTGGAAATGGCACGTTTTCCATCTGAAGGAGCTCACAATAACCGGGAATTACCTGATACGGGTTAATGACAGCATGGTTGTAAAAGAAGGCACCGTTTACGGCCACACCATGCTCTGGGACGACCCCATGAAACCCCTCGTCAACGGTTCCCCTTTTTCGGTTTACCCCTTCAGCACAAAAATCGAAAGCGTCCAGATTGACAACGACAACAGTTTCAAGGCCTGGAACACAACACATCGCCCTCCCACCAAGCTCGTGGCCACTGCCCCCTATTCCTACAACCTGACCCAGCACCTGGAAAAGGACTTCACGATTATGAGCAGCACGTACAGCACCACGGCTTTCAGATTTGACGCCTCCAGGGGAGTTCTCCTTTCAACGTTGGGGGAGGCGCCCGATTTCTGGGCACTGGGTATTCTGAGTGCGAATTTTGCCGACGAATACTCGGCGTATCAGATTGAGGTCAAGGGTGATGACTCATACCTTACGGGGCTTGTGCTGGAGGAGTTTAAAACAGGGGCCGAACCCCCTGAAAAACCCGTCCAGTATAAACGCCCCGAGACGGAGTTCAGGCTCGTGTTCTATTCGAGCATCACACTGCTCCTGGGGGTGCTGGCATGGAACGTGAGGCGGCTGTTGGGGATGAAAGAACGAAAATAGCTCCGCCGGTTGCTTTTCTACGACACCATCAAATGACGGTGGTTGTTTTGGGAGATCCACTGCTCAAAAGGCGGAGGTGATCTAATGGGACGGCTTTACACGCTCTTCCGCTGGGAAATGAACGACGTCGTGAAAAACGTCTTCCTCCTGTTCGGGGTACTCCTCGCGGGGATGGCCATGAAGCAGTCCGTTATGGACGTGAGTAGTAGCATAATCTACAGCCATGGGACGGAGATACGCCTCTTCGGGGCATCCGAAGCCCGTGGTGTCTCATCGAACATAGAACGTCTCCTCACCCTTTCCGACGTGTGGACGCTCTTGGGCTTTCTTATACTCCTCCTCGGTGCACTGACGTTCCGCTACGACAGGGACAGCGGCGTGGCGCGTTCCGTTTACTCACTACCCTACTCCAACACCGAAATCTTCGGGGTAAAGGTGCTGTCGCTGATAATATACGGGTTCACGCTGGCCCTGCTGCCGTTTGCTTACGTCTCCCTGACCACGTACGCGAGCATAGCTGGCCACCTCCCGGAGATAACATCAAGCTTTATCGGGGAGGCGCTGGTGCTGGTGGCCTTTCTGGTGCTCTACCTGATGGCAGTCGCCACGCTGGCTTCCCTGGCCGCCCCCAACGCGTTCCTCGCCTTTATAATAGGTTTTGCCGTTATCTACGCGCCCCATGTGACGGGAAGCTCCGAAATACCTCCCGAGCTCTTCATCAGGGCCATCATAAGGCGCGGGCGCGATAACTGCACGCCTTTCACGGCCCGGTACATCGGCTGGGGCACCCTCGTCCCGCTGGTGCTCTTTGCGGTCTCGTGGATACTCATAAAGAGGAGGGATGTGGTGTGAGGTTCTGGGGCGCCCTGCTCTCCGCGATGCTCTTGCTCACCATCGGCT
>JAGHBN010000135.1 GCA_021160985.1 Thermococcus sp. | reverse complement strand
GAACCAGGGGCAGCGGCCAAATCCAGAACCCTCTCGCCCGGTTCCGGGGCCAGAACGTGGGCAACGTAAGCACTCGCTAAATCCTGAATGACGAACTTCCCCTCTTTATACCAGTCGAGCCTCGTTACCGGAGTTTTATAGTCGAGAACCTTCAGAACGTCCGGAACTGGAGTTAGGGCCGTTCTCACGCCGTTCTCCTCAAGGTAATCGCGGAGGGAATCCACGTCAACCTTAAGCGTGTTCGCGCGAACGTAGTATCTCTGCGGTCGGTTGTTGCTGAGGAGAAGCCGTACGGCCTCGTCGTAGCCCAAAAGCTCTATCACGTATTCGACGTACCAGCGCGGGTGGGAGAACCTTACGGAGAGCCACTCGATTCTATCCCTCTCCTTGAGCCGTTTTAAGGCCCTCTCAACGTCGAACTTCTCTATAGAGTGCATCAGCGCGTTGACGAACTTGGCGCGGGAGAAGTCGAAGCGCTCCTTGACGACCCTGATTATAGAGTCGGTCGCCACGGCCGGCGGGACCTTCCGGAAGTGGATTTCAAACGTCCCTATGCGGAGGAGGTTCGCCAAATACGGGTCGAGGTCTTCAACCGTCGAGCCCTTCAGCACGGAGTTGATTATAAAGTCTATCTTCGCCCTCCACTTCTCTATCTCAAAGACGTATGCATGTGCAAGCCCTCTTGCTTTCTCCCTGTCCTTCCCCCAGCGACTCTCTTAAAAACCCGCTCAAGGGCGTGCTTAGATGACAGCTCACGCTCCTCAACCAGGCTCAGGGCGTCGGCGACCACTTCCTGAAAGCTCACCCTGTAAAACAGCTCCATGGGCGGGGCTTTGTGGAGGAGTTTAAAAATGTGGCGGCGCGTTTCTACTCCGGTTGCCGAAACACTTATTACATTTGAAAGTGGGATTTGATGGGGGGATCCATGAAGTGGAAAAACCTAATCGCTGTTGCCGTGGTGTTGGTGATTGTGGTTTCGGTCTTCCATCTCTACGTCCAGAAAGAACGTCTGAACACCCTGATTGAAGGACAGAGAAACTGTGAAAGGGCCTGGATTCACATCGTGACCTTTTCCACGATGGTTGATCTCCAGTTCCACTCCAAGAACGCGCTTAGGGCACTCGACTCGAATTCTACTGCTGCGTTCAACCTTTCCACCCTTGAGCTAGAGCGGGACTTTTTGAGTCTCCTCAACCACCTTCTTGAGACCGAGAGCTACCTTGGGCTGGATACTTTCGACGATTCGGCTCTTCAGATGGCCGATACGGGGCAGTGCATAGAGTTTTTGAACGCATCAAGAACCGCTTTTCTCAACGGAACCGCCAAGGTCTCTGCCATCCGCGAGGGATTAAATCTGATCCACGACTTTGCAACGGAGTGGCGAGAGAACGGGGACTATCCCAGCGAGGAGCTTTTGAAAGCCAACGCCGAACTTCAGCGAAAATGCGGGGAGTTGGTCCAACGGGTCAGAACTTCATGACTTTCTTTTTTCACCCTTCTGTCTTTTACCCATGGCGAAGTTTATTAGTCCCTTTGCCTAATCCATAACGGTGTGAGTCATGATTCTCGATGCCGACTACATCACCGAGGATGGGAGACCGGTAATAAGAATTTTCAAGAAAGAAAACGGCGAGTTCAAAATCGAGTACGACAGGAATTTTGAGCCCTACTTCTACGCACTCCTCAGGGACGATTCTGCCATCGAGGAAGTGAAAAAGATAACCGCCGAGCGGCACGGAAAGGTCGTGAGGGTCAAGCGAGCCGAGAAGGTGGAGAAGAAATTCCTCGGCAGGCCGCTGGAAGTGTGGAAGCTCTACTTCGAGCACCCTCAGGACGTCCCGGCTATCCGCCACAAAATACGGGAGCACCCGGCCGTCGTTGACATCTACGAGTACGACATACCCTTCGCCAAGCGCTACCTCATAGACAAGGGGCTCGTCTCTATGGAGGGCGATGAAGAGCTCAAGATGCTCGCCTTCGACATCGAGACGCTCTACCACGAGGGCGAGGAGTTCGCCGAGGGGCCAATTCTCATGATAAGCTACGCCGACGAGAACGAGGCGAGGGTCATAACGTGGAAGAAGATAGACCTTCCCTACGTTGACGTCGTTTCCACCGAAAAGGAGATGATCAAGCGCTTTTTAAGGGTCGTCAAGGAGAAAGACCCGGACGTCCTCATAACCTACAACGGCGACAACTTCGACTTCGCATACCTTAAGAAAAGGTGTGGGGAGCTCGGAATAAGCTTCGTCCTCGGGCGGGACGGGAGCGAGCCGAAAATCCAGCGCATGGGTGACAGGTTTGCGGTCGAGGTGAAGGGCAGGATACACTTCGACCTCTATCCGGTAATAAGGCGCACAGTTAACCTGCCAACCTACACCCTCGAGGCCGTCTATGAGGTCATCTTTGGAAAGCCGAAGGAGAAGGTCTACGCGGAGGAAATAGCGAGGGCCTGGGAAACGAACGAGGGGCTTGAGCGCGTTGCCCGCTACTCCATGGAAGATGCAAAGGTTACCTACGAGCTCGGAAAGGAGTTCTTCCCGATGGAGGCCCAGCTCTCCCGCTTAATCGGCCAGAGCCTCTGGGACGTCTCCCGCTCAAGCACGGGCAACCTCGTGGAGTGGTTCCTCCTGAGGAAGGCCTACGAGAGGAACGAGATAGCGCCGAACAAGCCGAGTGAGAGTGAGCTGAGAAGGCGTCGCGAGGGTTACGCCGGGGGTTATGTCAAGGAGCCCGAGAGGGGCCTCTGGAGCAACATAGCCTACTTGGACTTCCGCTCTCTGTACCCATCGATCATCATAACCCACAACGTCTCGCCGGACACGCTCAACAGGGAGGGCTGTGGGGAGTACGACGTTGCCCCCGAGGTCGGCCACCGCTTTTGCAAAGACATCCCCGGCTTCATACCGAGTATCCTGGGCTACCTGCTCGATGAGAGGCAGAAGATAAAGAAAAAGATGAAGGCCAGCATAGACCCGCTGGAAAAGAAGCTCCTCGATTATCGGCAGAAAGCCATTAAAATCCTGGCAAACAGCTTTTACGGCTACTACGGCTACGCCCGTGCCCGCTGGTACTGCAGAGAGTGTGCCGAGAGCGTTACCGCGTGGGGCAGGAGGTATATAGAAACCACCATTCGGGAGATAGAAGAGAAGTTCGGCTTCAAAGTGCTCTACGCGGACACGGATGGATTTTTTGCGACAATACCGGAGGCAGATGCGGAAACCGTCAAAGCAAAGGCCAAGGAGTTTCTCAAATACATCAACGCCAAACTTCCGGGGCTGCTTGAACTCGAGTACGAGGGCTTCTACGTCAGGGGGTTCTTCGTGACGAAGAAGAAGTACGCGGTCATAGACGAGGAGGGTAAGATAACCACGCGCGGGCTTGAGATAGTAAGGCGCGACTGGAGCGAGATAGCGAAGGAGACGCAGGCGAGGGTCCTTGAGGCGATACTCAAGCACGGTGACGTCGAGGAGGCCGTGAGGATCGTCAAAGAGGTAACGGAGAAGCTTAGCAACTACGAGGTTCCGCCCGAGAAGCTGGTCATCCACGAGCAGATTACCAGGGAGCTGAAGGACTACAAGGCAACGGGCCCGCACGTGGCTGTGGCGAAGCGCCTCGCGGCCAGGGGAGTAAAAATCCGCCCGGGAACGGTGATAAGCTACATCGTCCTAAAGGGCTCTGGTAGGATAGGCGACAGGGCCATTCCAGCGGACGAGTTCGACCCGACGAAGCACAAATACGACGCCGAATACTACATCGAGAACCAAGTTCTTCCCGCCGTCGAGAGGATTCTCAGGGCCTTCGGCTACAGGAAGGAGGACTTAAGGTATCAGAAGACGAAGCAGGTCGGTTTGGGCGCGTGGCTGAAGGTGAAGGGGAGGAAGTGACTCCCTTCGAAACCCTTTTATCCTTTGCATTACAATCTGTATTTCGAGGTGTATTACATGGCCCTCGTTACTGTCCGCGTTCCCGATGAGTTGAAGCTCAAGATGAAGGAGCTTGACATAAACTGGAGCGAAGAGATTAGAGAGTTCATAAGAAGGCGCATAGACGAGGAAGAACGAAAGAGACGAATACAGGAAGCATTAGAGCTTGCAAAGGCGAGTGGAAGCGTGAGCAGGGGTTTTGCAGCGAAGTCCGTGAGGGAGGACCGTGATAGTCATTGATGCCTCGGCCCTTGTGAAGGTCGTTTTGCAGGAACCCGGCTGGGAAGAAGTACCAACGGAGCCACACGTGGCGACGCTCGACTATGCACTCGTTGAGGGCATGAACGCAATCTGGAAGGCAGTGCGACGTGGAGAGCTAACAACTGAGCAGGGAAAGGTTAAGGTAGTCGTTCTTAAGACGTTAGGGAGCTCAATAACACTTTTTGACGCCCGGAGTTTCTTCGAGAGGGGATTGGAGATAGCCCTTAAGGAGAACATCACAATCTACGACGCCCTTTACATAGCGCTGGCGGAGGCTTTGAAGGCTGAACTGCTGACGGCGGACGAGAAGCAGTACTACGCTGCCAAAAAT
>JAGHBN010000148.1 GCA_021160985.1 Thermococcus sp. | reverse complement strand
TGCCACGAGAGACAGAAGCCCGAGGACAGCCTATATGTTAAAAACGGCTCCCTCTACGGCCTGATATACCGCCCGATAAGGAGGATAGGAATCTACGCCCCGGGAGGAAAGCCCCTGCCCTCGACCCTCATGATGGTGGGTGTCCCCGCGAAGATAGCGGGCGTCAGGGAGATAGCGGTGACTATTCCGCCGAAGGAGGGCAAGGTGGATCCCTACGTGCTGTACGTGGCAGAGGTTCTCGGGATTGATGAGGTCTACAAGCTCGGAGGAGTTCAGGCGATAGGGGCGATGGCCTACGGCGTCGGCATGAAGAAGGTGGACAAGATATTCGGCCCGGGAAACAGGTTCGTCAACGAGGCCAAAAGACAGGTGTTCGGCATTGTCGGGATAGACAGCCTCGCGGGACCGTCAGAGATAGCGGTGATAGCGGACGGGACCGCGGAGAAAGAGTACGTCCTAGCAGACCTGCTAAGCCAGCTTGAACACGGAAAGGACAGCCGTGCCTGGCTTCTCACAACCTCGAAGGAGCTCGCCGAGTACTGCTCGCGCGAGGGAATAGAAGTCATGCTCTGCGGGAGCCTTGAGGAGTGCGCTGAAAAGGCCAACGAGATAGCGCCGGAGCACCTGGAGATAATCACCGCCCAACCCATGGAGCTGGTTGACCTGATCGAGAACGCCGGCGCGGTTTACCTCGGCCCCCACACTCCAGTTCCAGCCGCAGACTACTTCCTCGGCGTTAACCACGTCCTGCCTACCGGTGGGGCCGCGAGGTTCAGCGGGGTGCTGACGGTCAGGGACTTCATGAAACCCATAACCCTCGCCATGGTCTCGCGGGAAGAGCTCCTGGCCGAAAGGAGACTGGGGATTCGTCTGGCTGAGATAGAGGGGATGGAACTCCACAGGAGGAGCATGGAGGTAAGAAAATGAGGAGAAAGACGAAGGAAACAGACGTAACGGTGGAGCTCGACACGACAGGGGAAATAAGGACGGGCGATAAAGTCCTCGACCACCTCCTGACCGCCCTCTTTTTCTATATGGGGAGGGGGGCGGAAGTGAGGGCCTCCTACGACCTCAGGCACCACCTCTGGGAGGATGTAGGGATAACCCTGGGAGAGGAGCTCCGCTCAAAGCTCCCGGAGAAGTTTGCGCGCTTCGGAAGTGCAGTGATGCCTATGGACGACGCCCTCGTCCTCGTCGCGGTGGACATCTCGGGTAGGCCCTACGTGAGCGTTGAGCTCTCCTTTGAGGATGGCGAAGAAGGCTTCGAGAAGGCCCTGGTCAGGGAGTTCCTCTGGGGACTGGCAAGGTCGCTCAGGGCCACGATCCACGTAAAGACGTTGAGCGGGATCAACGCACACCACGTCATTGAGGCGGTCTTCAAGGGGCTCGGTGCGGCCCTCGGCAGGGCCGTCGCAGGCAGTGAGAAGGTGGAGAGTACAAAGGGCCTGCTGGAGGTGTGATGTTGATAGCGATAGTTGATCTGGGGATTGGAAACCTTGCCAACGTGAGAAAAGCCCTGAGAGGAGTCGTCACGAACGACCCCTACGAGATTGAAAGGGCCGAAAAGCTCGTCCTTCCCGGCGTCGGCAACTTTGGGGCAGTCGTTGGGAGGCTCGAACCGCTCAGGGGCGTTATACTCGATGCAATAAACGACGGAAAGCCCTTCCTCGGGATATGCCTCGGCCTCCAGCTCCTCTTTGAGGGGAGCGAGGAAAGCCCTGGAAAGCCAGGCCTTGGCGTCTTCAGGGGGGATGTGGTCCGGTTCAGGGGGGTTAGAACCCCACACATAGGCTGGAACCAGCTGTGGAAGAAGAAGGACTGCCCTCTCTTTGAGGGGATCAGGGATGGGGCGTATTTCTACTTCGTCCATTCCTACTATGCCCGGCCGCAGGATGAAGGAATCATCGCGGGCGTTACAGACTACGGGTCGAGGGGAGGGGAGGTGGTCTTCACCTCGGCAGTGTGGAGGGAGAACGTCTACGCCGTGCAGTTCCACCCCGAGAAGAGCGGAAAGAACGGGCTTAGGGTCATGAGAAACTTCAGGGGGCTGTGAGATGGAGATCTACCCGGCCATAGACATCACGGGAGGAAAAGCTGTAAGGCTCTACAAAGGGAGGAGGAAAAAAGTCAAGGTCTACGGCGACCCGGTTGAGATAGCGGAGCGCTTCGCCGAGCTTGTGGGCAAGATTCACATCGTCGACCTGGACGGTGCCTTCGAGGGCTTCCCCAAAAACCTCGACGTTGTAAGGAGGATAATCCAGGAGACCGGGCTGAGGGTCCAGCTCGGCGGCGGCCTGAGAAGCTACGAGGCAGTGGCCAGGGCATACGAAATCGGCGTTGAGAACGCCATAATCGGGACGAAAGCCTTTGACCCCGAGTTCCTCGCGAGGATAACCGATGACTTCAAGGGAATAACGGTCAGCCTGGACTCAAGGGGAGGAAGGGTGGCCGTTAGGGGCTGGCTTGAGAGCGGAATTGATGTCAGGGAGGCCTACAAACTGCTGAAGGGCTCTGTTAACAGGTTTGTTTACACCTCAGTCGAGAAAGACGGGACGTTGACGGGGATAGAGGAGATAGAGCGATTCTGGGGAAATGAGGAGTTCATTTACGCCGGAGGGGTTTCGAGCACCGACGACGTAAGAAAGCTAGCCGAAATAGGATTCTCTGGCGTTATAGTTGGGAAAGCCCTCTACGAAGGCCGCGTAACACTTGAAGAGCTTCTGGAGGAGGCAGAATGCTCGCGAAGAGAATAATCGCGGCCCTGGACGTAAAGGACGGCCGCGTCGTTAAGGGGATTCGATTCAAGAACATCCGCGACGCGGGGGACCCCATCGAGCTTGCGAAGCGCTATGAGAGCGAGGGAGTGGACGAGATAGTCTTCCTCGACATAACAGCATCCTACGAAAAGAGGGGGATCCTG
The DNA here is from genome assembly GCA_021160985.1 of Thermococcus sp. GTDB lineage: Archaea > Methanobacteriota_B > Thermococci > Thermococcales > Thermococcaceae > Thermococcus. The sequence continues at coordinate 2,079 of JAGHBN010000148.1, read as the reverse complement.
CTGGAACTCGTTGAGAGAATAGCGGAGGAGATATACATCCCCTTCACAGTCGGAGGGGGTATAAGGACTGTTGAAGAGGCGAGGGAAATCATCAAGCACGGTGCCGATAAGGTCTTCATCAACACCGCCGCGGTCGAAAGACCGGAGCTCGTGAGGGGGATCGCCCAGGTAGTCGGCACCGCCAACCTCGTGGTGGCAATAGACGCCAAGTGGAACGGTTCCTTCTGGGAGGTTTACACACACGGCGGGAGGAAGGCAAGGGGGCTTGACGCAGTTGAGTGGGCCCGGAGTGTGGAAAGGCTCGGCGCCGGCGAGATACTGCTCACCAGCATGGACACGGACGGCACGAAGGAGGGCTTCGACATACCGCTGACGAATGCCGTTGCAGAGGCTGTGGAAATTCCCGTGATAGCCTCGGGAGGGGCTGGAAAACCCGAACACTTCTACGAGGCTTTCAGGGCCGGAGCGGAGGCAGCGTTGGCCGCCTCAATCTTCCACTACGGCGAGTACACGGTTGGAGACCTGAAGAAATTCCTGGCGGAGAGGGGAATACCCGTTAGACTGGACTACTGAGGTGGTAGCATGGAGGAACTCATCGAAAAGATCAACTGGGAGAAGAACAACGGAACTGTCCCTGTCGTCGTCCAGGACACCAAAGGAGAGGTTCTCACGCTGGCGTACATGGACAGAGAGGCCCTGAGGAGAACCCTTGAGACTGGATACGCGCACTACTATTCCCGCTCGCAGGGAAGGGTTAGGATGAAGGGCGAGGTCAGCGGGAACACCCAGAAGGTCAAGGAGATAAGGGTGGACTGCGACGACGATGCCCTCCTCCTTATCGTCGAACAGAAAGGCCCCGCCTGCCACACGGGGAACTACTCCTGCTTCTACCGCAAGCTGGGTGAGCCAGAGAGAATCCTGCCCATGGACTACTCACTCGTCATCCTGCGAGAGCTTGAAGAGCTCATACGGAAAAGGAAAGAAAACCCCGTGGAGGACTCGTATACCTCCAAGCTCTTCAAGGCAGGAAGGGAGAGAATATACAAGAAGTTCGGCGAGGAGGCCGTGGAGGTTCTCGTAGCAGAAACCAGAGAAAGCCTGATCTATGAGACGGCAGACATGCTCTACCACCTGCTCGTTCTTCTCGCCTACAACGGCGTTTCCCTCGGCGAGGTGATGGCCGAGCTGAGGAGGCGGAGGAAATGATAAGCGAACTCGTAAAGTCCTTCCAGCCCTACCGCGTTGTGGAGGGGGACTACAAGATATGGCTGGACAAGAACGAGAGCCCCTTCGACCTCCCCCTCTTCATCAAAGAGGAGGCCTTCGACGAGCTCGGGGAGCTTAACTTCAACCGCTATCCGAGTATAGACTCGATGCCGCTGAGAGAGAGGATAGCTGAGCACTACAACCTCTCGCCAGTGAACGTGGCCGTTGGGAACGGGAGCGACGAGCTCATAAGCTACCTCCTGAAGCTCTTTGATGGAGAGTACATCATCACGACCCCACCGACGTTCGGCATGTACACCTTCTACGCGAGACTGGATGGGATCCCGGTCGTAGAGGTGCCGCTGAAAGATGACTTCACAATAGACGGTGAGAGCATAGCCGAGAAAGCAAAAAACGCAAAGCTGATATTCATAGCCTCTCCAAACAACCCCACCGGGAACCTTCAGCCGAGGGAAGAGATAATCAAGGTTCTCGAAACGGGAAAGCCCGTGGTTGTAGACGAGGCCTACGCGGAGTTCGCCGGGGAAAGCCTGGTGGGCATGCTCGACGACTACCCAAATCTCATCGTCCTAAGGACGTTCTCCAAAGCCTACGGTCTGGCGGGGATAAGGATAGGCTATATGCTGGCCAGTGAAACCATCGTTGACGCGCTCTACCGTATTTACCCGCCCGTCCCGGGTAGTTTACCGGCGATGGTAATAGCGGAGAAGGCCCTTGAATACAGAGACGTGATGGAGAGGAGAGTCCGCTACATAGTGGAGGAGCGCGAGAGGGTCAGAAAAGCCATTGGAAAACTGGCATATCCAAGCGACGCCAACTTTCTCCTTGTGAATGCCAATGCCTATGAGTTCC
>JAGHBN010000129.1 GCA_021160985.1 Thermococcus sp. | reverse complement strand
TATGCCCACTATCTCTCCATTCTCCCCGTAATCTATCAGCACGCCTTCCTCAACTTCCACAGTCTCGACGACCTTTGCGTCAGAGAACTTTATGTACATGACATCATGCTTGGGGTCGTATGATATCTTCATAGTTCTTCACCCCCTTCATACTTCCTCAATTTTTGATGTTATGTACGCCGTGATAACAACGATCCCATCATCAGTGGTCTCTTCATAAATAACCCTTATCATTTGCCGTTTAGACACTTTTGGGCGACTTTTCTCCCGGAGTACCCCTCCGAGACGCTATCTGGGTTTAAAATGGTCTCTTTTACCATTTCTTTGGAGATCCCTCTTTCTTCCATTCTCTCCAGAGCGTGCGGGATAAACTGAATATCCATTGCGTTCACCCGCTAAAGATTAAACATCAGAGGATGCTCCTCCCGTGCATCTCGGAGAGGGGCTCCTCTATTCCGAAGAGCCTGAGGACGGTCGGCGCGAAGTCGTAGATGGTCAGTTGAGTTGCCTTGCTCTCGTCGAAGCCGGGCAGGTACATCGAGAACACTCCGAACTCCGAGTGGTTGGCATCATCCGGCCCTGTGTCGTTCTCCGGTAAATAGTTGTTCGGGTGCCCTACCGTGCCAGCGGCGCGCCAGTTGAGGTTGTCGAAGTAGACCATTATGTCCGGCTTGCTTCCCCTTGCAACGGGATAAATGTCCTCGGGGTAGAACACCTTCGTGTCCCACTTCTCGCCGTTCGGGCCGCGTATTGACCTTATCTGCTCTGCCACCTCGTCCCTGACCTTCTCGAACTTTGAGAGGGGCACTTTACCTTCCTTCTCCCTGCCGAGCACGTTGAGGAAGACCCTTGAATAATAGCCGCCCCAACCCCAGGCCGTCGTTTCCTTCCAGTCCACGTCGAGGCTCTCGAAGCGCTTGACCTTTCCGTCGTGGAGAACCTCGGGGTTCCTGACCTTCAGGAGGCCCTCCTCGGCCAGCCACTGGTTCACCGCGAAGTTGCCGTGCATGGCCTTTATCCCGTGGTCTGAAACAATGAAGACGGCCGTCTCGTCGAGGTCTATGAGCCTGAGCGTCTCGCCTATCTCCTTGTCGAGCAATTTGTAGTAGTCGGGGATGACGTTCTCGTATTTGTTCCCCTTCCCTGGGTAAAGGTGGTGGTTCGGGTCGAAGTAGCGCCAGAACGCGTGGTGGAGCCTGTCAAGGCCTATCTCGACGAAGTGGAAGTAGTCCCACTCCTTCTCCTGGATGAGGTACCTTATCACCTCGAAGCGCTTCTCCGTCATCTCCCAGATGCCGTCCCTGACCTCGTCCTTCGCCTCCTTCCTGAAGGGGACGTCGAAGATGTACTCTCCAACGAGCCTCTCGATCTCGCCCTTGAGCTCCTTAGGATAGGTGTAGTCCACGCTGGCGTCTGGCGTTATGAAGCAGCTCACAAGGTGGCCGTTGATGGGCTTCGGCGGGTAGGTCGGCGGGACGCCGACGATTATCGACTTCTTTCCACGCTCGCCGAGGTAGTCCCAAACCGTCGGCTCCTTCACCTTCCTGCTGTGGGCTATCCAGTAGTCTGTGTAAGAGTTCCCTGTCCTGTGTCTGAAGCCGTAGAGGCCCAGCTCACCGGCCGTCTTTCCAGTGACCATGACCATCCACATAGGGATCGTTATCGCTGGAATTCCGGTCTTCATCGGGCCGTAGACCGACTTCTCCAAGAGCTTCTTCACGTTGGGCATGTCGTCAATGAAGCGGTTGAACAGCAGCTCCGGCGGGGCCGAGTCGAGACCTATGACGAGGACCTTCTTGGTCTCCGCCATTCCTTCCCTAACCTTCTTCTCAAACTCCATTCTCCTCACCTCAGGTACTCCTCGATTATTGCGAGCACATCCTCGATTTTATCCCTCCCACAGACGCAGCCGAGGACTTCCCTCTTGCCGCCGGCGTTGGTTCCGAGGGCCCTAACGCGTTCGATGACCTCGGCCATGTTGATTCTCCCGGCCTCTTCTCCGGAAATTCTAAAGTATATCTGGGCCTTCCCATGGAAGTCCTCGTTGACCACAACGGCTCCCTTATAGCCCATCTCCCAGACGAGCTTCCTCGCGACCTTGGAGATTATGTTGAAGGGGCTCTCGAAGTGGACGATGGCAAAGCCGTTCCTCTCCCCGGCGTTTGAAACCGCCCCCTCGATGGCGTCCCTTATTGCCTCGGCTTTCTTCACCCACGGCTCGTACTCAAGGAGCTTCTTAAGGGGATGGCTCAGAAGCACTCTAACGGCTTCCTCAACCCCTTCGCGGTCCATGGCGATGTAGTTTGAATCTATCAGCTCGACGAGCCTTAAAGCCTCTTCCCGCGAGAGCCTCTCCTGCTTTAAAAGCCTGTCCACCCACTCCAGCTCAAAGGCCCTCTCTCCTATGTCTCCAACAGCTCCCAGGGCAGTCCAGGCGTTGAATAAGCCAAAGTGCTCCGAAACGACGAGCGAGCACGAAGGGTAATGCCTGCCCTCCAAAGAGGGGTTCACCTGCTCCACGAGCGGGTTCTCAATCTTCGGCTGGGTGTGGTGGTCGATGAAGAGCGTTGGGACTTTTACCCTCTCTACCTCATTAGGCACGTTGAAGTCAAGAACGTAGAGCTTTTCGGCCTTTTCTATGGCATCCCAAATTCTCTCGTCAAAGCGGAACTCGCCTATTGGGGCCGTTAGGTTGGTGAAATCCTCTAATCCAAGCGCTTTGACAAGAATGGCCGCTGATGTTACTCCGTCAGTATCCCAGTGGTGGAGTATTAGGCGCATTCTACTCTCCCCCTCTTATTTGAGAACCTCAAACAGTTTATCAGACTCTTCCAAAAGGTAGAAAGCACTGATGCCGTATTTCATTGCACCTTCAACCTGGGTTCTATCGTTGGAAACAAGAACTGCATTCGTGGAATGGGCGGCACTTATGTAGAACGAATCAACTGCCCTGCACCCAGTTTGGAGGGCTATCTCAAAGGCAATTTCTTTCAACTTGGTCGTGTCAATGGTCTCAATCCTCTCGATTATGAGCTCGTATAACGCTATGGCTTTTTCCCTTTCCATTCTTTTAACTAACTGTCCAATGAGCTCTATTTTAAATATATCGGGCTCGACAACCTGAAGTTTTAGATTCTGGGGCTCTCTAAAGAGTTTTCGGGCAATATCAGTCCGTTCTTTATCGTATTCGAATATAGCGTCAATGAAGACCGATGTGTCAACGACTATCATCGCCTCTCCTCCAGGAACTCCTTGAGTGCGTCTTTCTCAACCTTCTCCCCGAAGCGCTCGATGATGTCCGCGAGCCCCAGCTCAATTATTACCCTGGCGTGAGTGCCCTCCTTCAGCTTGAGTTTTTTCAGCGGCTTGAAGACACCGTTCTCGTAGATTACTTCAACTTCCTCCATTCGCACCACCCCCAAAAAAATAAACAATAGGAAGTAATAACGATTTGGTTCACTCCACGAAGGGGTTCTCGAAGCTCCTCACGACCTCATAAACTTCGGGCCTCATCATGTACTCAGGCGGCTGCTCGCCGGCCATTATCATCTTCCTGAGCTTGGTGCCGCTTATGTGGACGTGGAACTTCTCGTCGTGCGGGCATATCTTCGCGTTTACCATGCCGCCGCACTTCCTGCAGTAGAAGGACTCGCGGATGAACATCGGGGTTATGCCGAGGTCCGGGAACTCTTCAAAGAGATCCCACGCCTCGTAGGGCCCGTAGTAGTCTCCAACTCCAGCGTGGTCCCTTCCGACGATGAAGTGAGTTGCACCAAAGTTCTTCCTCATTATTGCGTGGTGGATTGCCTCCCTGGGCCCTGCATAGCGCATCTCGTAGCGCACGGTAGCGAGGGTGGCGGCGTCTTTCGGATAGTAGTGCTCGAAGAGCGCTTCATAGGCCTTGATTATGACCTCGTCCTTGTAGTCGCCCTTCTTCTTCCTTCCGAGGACTGGGTTTATGAAGAGGCCGTCGACGAAGGTAAGGGCCGCTTTCTGCACGTACTCGTGGCCGAGGTGCGGAACGTTTCTCGTCTGGAACGCAACTATCGTCTTCCACCCACGCTCCTTGAAGAGAACCCTTGTCTCCACTGGCCTGAGTGTGTACCTGGCAAACGGATTCGGGAGCTCGTTGAGGAGCTCTATCTCACCGCCGACGAGGTAGTCGCCCATCTCCCTTACGCGGGCAACGCCTGGATGGGCCGGGTCGTCGGTCTTGAAGACCTTGACGGCAAATTCCTTCTTGTCGTAGGTGTATATCTCCTCGACGTGCATTCTCGCTATGGGGAGGTCTTCGTAGTAGAGCAGAATAGCGTCGCCCTCGTCGAAGGTTCTCTCCCTCACGTCGAGCACTATCGGGATCGTCCACGGCGTGTCGTCGCTCAGGCGCATGTGGTGCAGAACGCTCTCGAAGTCGTCGCTGGTGAGGAAGCCCTTCAATGGCGAGTAAACGCCGTGGGCGATGTTCTCAAGGTCTATTGCGCGGCCGTGCTCAATCTGGACGCTGGGGTATTCCTTCTGCTCGCTCAGGATCCTCTCGCGGGTTCTCTCCGCTACAAGCCTTCTCACGAGCTTGCCGCCGTGTGGCTTTGATACCATGGTACCACCTCAAAAAGAAAAGGCCTCAGTCGAGGTAGCCGAGGGCCCTAAGGCGCTCCTTGACCTTCTCCTCTTCCTCCTCGCTGAAAACCTCTTCCTTCTCCTCCTCTTCGAGGCTCGCCAGAACCTCGCGGAGGACGTAGGTGACGTAGTCCGAGACCGAGGTGAAGCCGGT
>JAGHBN010000192.1 GCA_021160985.1 Thermococcus sp. | reverse complement strand
TTCTCCCACCGTTCTCCCTTTGCGTTCCGAACCTATTTAACGCCTTCGCGTGAGGATTTTTATAAACCCTGAGAACTCGCACTTCTCAAAGTTTATAAAGAGGTGAGAACCGGAAGTTCTCACTCCCCTATGACCTGCACTACTACCCTCCTGTGCCTAGGCCTGACGTCAAGCTCGACGAAGAAAATCTGCTGCCACGTCCCGCGCACGAGCCTGCCGTCAGCGACTGGGAAGCACTCGCTAGCTCCCAGCAGGGTGGCGCGGAGGTGGCTGTGGGCGTTGTCGTCTATCCTGTCGTGGAGGTAGTCCTTCCCCTTCGGAATCAGCTCCTTCAAGGCCCGCTTGAAGTCCTCCAGAAGGCCAGACTCGTGCTCTATGGTGACTATCGCGCCCGTTGCGCCGGGGACAAAGACGAGAACCTGTCCGTTCTCTATTCCGGACTCCTCCACAATCCTCTCGACGTCGCGGGTTATGTCCACGAGGTCAATCTCACCCCTCGTGGAGAAGCGGAGCTCCTTCGTCACGACCTTCATACCAACCACCCCGCGATGAGTCCGAGGGTGAATCCTATTAGGTTTGCGGCCATGTCGGCGAAGGAGAACGTTCTCCCGGGGACGAAGAGCTGGAGGAACTCCAAGAGGAACGGCAGGGGCAGCAGGTAGGGCCACAAGCACCATCCAAGAAAGCCCAGAGCGGCAAATTCTACCAAATGGGCCAGTTTATCCCCGTTGGCCACGGGCGACGACGGAACCCTCGGGGTCAGGTTCAGAAACAGAAGGAGGAGCACGTAGAGGAGGAGAAGCCTTCGCCTCAAAGGTGCCCCACCAGCCTCTTGAGCTTCTCAACGACTTCAAGGGGGTCTCTGCCAAAGATGTAGACAAGGGGCTCAACGCCGAGGCCGCCCTCGTCAATGACAGCGTCGTAAACATCACTCCTGAAGACCCCCACTATCCTCTCAATGGCCTCGTCCTCGCCCAGCCCGCCGGTTTTAACCCTCGCGACTTTAAAGCCGGCCTTTTTGATGGCCCCCTCAACGTCATCACCATACCTTATGTTCAGGACGCTCCTGATTTCAGGCCTTATCTCGGCCAGTCCAACGAGTATCCCTGCAACAAAGCGGCTCGCGCCGAACTCCGGCGGTAGTGCGAAGGCCTTCCCCTTGACGGAGGTTATTCTCCCAGGAATCGCCGCGACGTCCTCGGGGCTCTTCGGGGACGGGAGGGAATAGGCGAAGTTGCTCCGTACCTCCGGAATAAGGGACGGGAACTTTTCTTCCCTGAGGAGCTCGTTTAGGGCGGTGTTTAGAACCTCAAGAACCTCCCCTCTGCTCGGAACCATAGAGAACAGCGAGCGGCAGGCCTCCTCGCTCACCCCAGAGTACTCCGCGTAGAACCTGCACAGGAAACCGTTCTGAAAGAGCTCCATCAAGCGCCTCGTCACGAGAAGAACCGCCTCCTCCCTGCTCCCGCCGAAGAGTATGAACGAGGACACGTCTTTAGCCAGGTCTTCGAGCCTCCCGGCCACCTCCGCCGGAGGCACCTTATACTTCCCGGAGAGATATTTGCTCACCATCGCCTGAGTTATGCCGAGATATCCCGCAATCTGGGACTGCTTCATCCCCTCCCGATAAAGTCTCTCAGCTATCTTGGCCCTCAGAAAAGGCATCAGTTCTTCGGCCACATACACGCTGGGCGTCCTCATACTACCACCCTAAAACCAGGTTATTGGAATTTTAAACCCGGCCTTAAACATTGCTCCACAAGTTTGTGTCAAAAAATATTTAAAAACCCATCGATTTTTACATCGGAAGGGCTCTTATGGAATGGAAAGGACGCGACGTGATAAGCATTAGGGACTTCTCGAAGGAGGACATCGAGTTTGTTTTGAATGTTGCCGAGAGGCTTGAGGCGGAACTGAACGAAAAGGGCTCTCTTGACTACGCGAAGGGAAAAATCCTGGCGACGCTCTTCTTTGAACCGTCAACGAGAACCCGCCTGAGCTTCGAGAGCGCCATGCACCGCCTCGGAGGCTCTGTTATCGGGTTCTCATCGGCATCGAGCACGAGCGTCAAGAAGGGAGAGAGCCTGGCAGACACCATTAAGACGGTCGAGCAGTACAGCGACGTCATAGTGATACGCCACTCGATGGAGGGCGCCGCAAGGCTAGCGGCGGAGGTGGCCGAGATACCGGTCATCAACGCCGGCGACGGGAGCAACCAGCACCCCACCCAGACGCTCCTCGACCTCTACACGATAAAGCGCGCCTTTGGGAAGATTGACGGCCTTACCATCGGCCTACTCGGCGACCTCAAGTACGGGAGAACCGTTCACAGCCTCGCGGAGGCCTTAGCCTTCTATAACGTGGAGCTGTACCTGATTTCTCCAGAGCTTCTGAGGATGCCGAAGCACATCATAGAGGAGCTCCAGGAGAAGGGCGTCAAAGTCCACGAGACCAGCGACCTTGAGGGGACAATCCCGGGGCTGGACGTTCTCTACGTCACCAGAATCCAGCGCGAGCGCTTCCCGGACGAGCAGGAGTACCTCAAGGTCAAGGGCAGCTACCAGGTGAACTGCGAAGTCCTCAAGAACGCCAAGGAAACGCTCAAGGTCATGCACCCTCTCCCAAGGGTTGACGAGATACACCCTGAGGTTGACAAGAGCAAGCACGCGCTCTACTTCAGGCAGGTTTTCTCTGGTGTCCCTGTTAGAATGGCCCTGCTCGGGTTAACGCTGGGGGTGCTTTGAATGGAAGCAAGTTTGAGGGTGCATCCCCTTCAAAACTCCGGAGGGGATGCATGGAGAGTTTGGAGTGTTGATAAGACCCCAAATCATTTCCGCCAGCGCTTTCGAAGAAAGGGCTGTTACGGGGGTGCTCTGAATGGCCGAGCTTAAGGTTACAGCCATTAAAGAGGGGACTGTTATAGACCACATCCCGGCCGGAAAGGGGCTTAAAGTTATCGAGATACTCCACCTAAACAGGCCGAACGGAGGGGCGCTGCTCCTCGCCTCAAACGTCCACAGCAAGAAGCTTGGAAAAAAAGACATCGTCAAGGTGGAGGGCAGGTTCCTGAGCGAGGAGGAAGTCAACAAGATAGCCCTCATCGCCCCGACCGCCACTGTCAACATAGTGCGGGACTACAAGGTCTCCGAGAAGTTCAAGGTCGAGGTTCCGGACGAGATAACCGGAATCCTCCGCTGTGCCAACCCGAACTGCGTCAGCAACCACGAGTACACGGTTTCAAAGTTCTACGTCGTCTCAAGGGAGCCCCTCAAGGTGCGCTGCCACTACTGCGAGAGGACGATGGAAGAAGATGAAATACTACGGAATCTCTGAAGAAAACTTTAAAACCCCCTACCCTTTATTTTAACTGTGAGTAATATGGGGAAAAACACGCGCATATTAGTAATACTCATCCTCCTCCTAATAATCGTCTCCGGAATCATCCTCTCCGGAAAAATCCCACCAGGGGAGAGCCCCTATTCAAAAACACGGAAATCCGATGATGTCCAAGTCTACGTCATGCTCAAAGAGGAAAATGCTGTTTTTGAGGCCGCTATTTTTAATATAACGGTAAACAACGCCAGGATAAACGAGACAGACGTCCCTGTTTTGGCGTACAGCGGGGAATCTGGCCGTATTCATCTTCGGGCAAGTGGAGAGGTCACGAACTGGAAAGGGGTTAGGTTCAACGCTACAGGCGACTTTTCCCTGGAAACAGAAGGAGGAAAAAGCTATCTGGTCATGCTCACCCTCATCCATAAACCCGGGGTCTTTGTGATAAAACCCGACCCACAGCTAAGCGGCGTCATAGGCGAGGACGTCCCAGACACGTTTCTCCTTGAGGATGCGCCCCTCCTCGAAAAGGCCTTGAAAAGGGCCAACACCACGGAAGAGCTGAAAATAAACAGGGAACTGAGGGAGAAATACATGGGGCTGTGGAAGAAAACCGGAAATTTGAGCTATCTTCTGGCCTACAGGGACTTAAGCTATCACATCAAGATGATCTCCTTCCTCGAGAAATCCGGAAAGCTGACCGACACGGCCCTCAAGACCTACGTCCTTGACCTCACAGCCACCGATTATTACTACTCCACTTTCAGCGAACCGGGAAGAAAAGATCTTACACTCGTCTTCTCGAACGAATCTCCATATTACGGAGCCATTAAAGTCACAGATGGGCCCATAAAGAGCAGTATGCCCTTTGTCTACTACCGCGGGAGAGGGTTTAACCTGTACCCCGTTTCGGCACTCCACTGGGCACACGTGTATTTTGAGAGAGGACGCCCCGACGTGGCCGTTGAAATTCTGCGGGAACTCCAAGATTTCATCGAATACGGGAAGTACCAGACAACCGAGTATGCCCTCTTCCCCGTGTACTTCCACTTCCAGAACGCCAGCATCCCGTGGGTTTCCGGCTATGCCCAGGGCCTGGGGGCCGGGCTCTACGCCCTCGCGTACAACACCACCGGGGAGGAAAGCTATCTCCAAACTGCCAAGCTCCTCCTGAACTCCTTTGAACTGCCCCTAGAAAGGAACGGCTTCGTCATTCAAACCAAATATGGGCCCTGGTACCTTGAGTACAATTACTACCCGGAGCAACTCGTCCTGAACGGACACATAATAGCCCTCCAGGGCCTCTATTACTACTGGGAGGCCACCAAAGACGAGAGGGCCTACGACCTCTTCTGGACGGGGGCCATGAGCGTTAAACGGGCCCTACCAGATTTTGACACCGGGAACTGGAGCAGGTACGCCAGCATCTACAACTCCTCCAGCCTCTTCTACCATCGCCTTCACATAAGACTCCTAGTCTGGCTCTACGCAAGAACCGGAGACTATGAGTTCCTCAGATACGCGGAGAAATGGAACGGCTATCTGAAGGAGAGGGGAGAAAAACCAGAAGACATTGAAAAACTACTCAAAGAAGTGAGGAACTCTCCTTAGGAGTGGCCCAAGAAGTGTCGCGCTCACAAAAACGTCTATCGCCCCCTGAATCGCGTTCGGCAGGCCTATCGCCACCCAGAAGGGGACTCCCGTCCACTTTTCAACGGCCTCAACCACCTGCTCGTGCGGTATTCCGAGGAACATCTCAATGGCAAAGTAGTAGTTGAACGCCACCATGAGCGGGATTCTGACCGCGATCCCCAGGAGATACCCCAGAACCGCGAACTTAAAGAGTCCCGATGGGGCTTCCTCAAACTCAACGCGGGTCAGTCTTCTCGCGAGTTCTAAGCCTATCACCATTGACAGCGTAGCACTCGCCTTCATGAAAGCCCCAAGCCATCCGGCCGGTGAAACCATGCCGAGTCCAAGAAACATCAGGAAAACCGTGCTTAGACCCCCACGAAGGCCGAGGAGAAAGTAGGTAACTATTATCGGCACGGCGACGAGGTCTATCTTCATGCCCCACATGGTGGGCATCTCTATCGGGACCACTTCAAGCATGAGCGAAAGGCCCAGCATCATCCCAGCCACAGCTATCTCTCTCGGACTCATTCTCACCTGCACCACCATCGGAGAAATTGTTCCAAAATTTATAAAATTTTGTTCCTAAATTGGAACACACTCCGGAGCAAAAGAACCCTTAAAAACAGAGCCCTGGAGATATCTTGGGAGGATTATGTTTACGGCCGAAGAGATATCGGAGCTCGTCAGAGGGATAAGGCGTGAGAACGGCTTTCCTGACAGCCCCTTCAGGATAGACGAAGTCCGCTATGATAAAGAAGGCAGCAAACTCTTCATAATTGCCCATGACAGGACGGACAAGAGCGTTATCATAGGCAACAGCCTCGTCATCGGGAAGCTCCGGGAGAGGCTCGGAGTCGGGCAGGTCACCATTTACTCCAACCTCGACCTTGAGATAAAACGGAGGAAGCTCGAGGAGGCCGAGAAGCTTGTCTCCGGAACGGATCTCGAGTTTCTCCTCCCGATAATAGAGGCCGAAAAAAGGTTTCCCCCGCGGAGGTGGCCCAGCGTTAAGGGGGACGTCAAAACGCTCGTCTTCATGAGCTTCAACGCAAAGGCCCTCCTTGGATTTGCCGAGAGGCTGAACCTTCCATACGAAGCAGTTGGAATCCGATACGCATTCCCGAAGCTGAAATACGAGCCGGTGGAAGCGGAGCCAAGGGAGATTTTCTTTCCCAACGAGGAGAAGCTCACCAGGCTTGCGGAGGAACGGGGGGCGGGGCTCGTCCTGGCCGACTTCCCGTTCGGCCTGAAGTTTAGAGACGGGGTTGCACTCCTAAACCCCTTCCGCTTCCTTCACATAGGGTTCTTCGAGCTGAAGTACCTCTTCGGCTTTGAGAGGCCTGTAATCTACGACAAAAAGGCCCTCGTGGACTTCGTGATAAGCCTGACCTACGAGGGTCTCATGGAGTCCACCGATGGGGCAAACATAATCTGGAGGATGTGGAGAAAATGATAATCGGGGTCGTCGGAAAGATAGCCGCGGGAAAGACGACGGTTGCAAAGTTCTTCGAGGAGAAGGGGTTCTGCAGGGTTTCCTGCAGCGACCCGCTGATCGACATGCTGACACACAACGTCTCGGACTACTCGTGGGTTCCAGAACTGCCCGAGAAGGCCGAGCCGACCCGTGAGAGGCTGATAGAGTTTGGAAAGTACCTCAAGGACAGGTACGGCGGCGACATACTCATCCGCCTCGCCGTGGACAAGAAGAGACACTGCGAGAACATCGTCATAGACGGCGTCCGCTCGGAGGGTGAGATAAAGGCCGTCAAGAGGCTCGGCGGGAAGGTCATCTACGTCGAGGCGAGGCCGGAGATAAGGTTTGAACGCCTGATGAAGAGGAAGGCCAGCAAGGACAAAGGGATAAAGAGCTTCGAGGACTTTAAGGCCATGGACGACGCAGAGGAGAGCCTTTACCACACGAGCGAGCTTAAGGGTTTAGCTGACTACGTGATACTCAACGAGGGGACGCTGGAGGAGCTGAGGGCGAAGGTCGAGAGGATAATCGGAGAGGTCACGGGGAATGTTTAAAGGGAGTTACACCAAGGAATATTGGGTGGAAGCATGGGGGAGATCGTTATAAGAGTCCCGGAGGAAATTGAGAGATACCTCACCCCGGGACTGAGGAAAAAAATAGAGCTTGAAGCACTGCGGGAGATAGAGACAAGGCTCCTAAAGGCCAGAAAGTTCATTGAGCTCGCGGAAAAGAGCGAACTGGACAATGAAAGTGCCGAGAAGCTTTCGAAGGAGCTGAAAGAAGCCCTCGCCAAGAGATACGGGGTGGTCTAAACGGAGGTTGTTCTCGACTTCAACGTTCTCTTCTCAGCACTCCACAGCAGGGGAGTTGCCCACCAGATTTCGCTTGGAATTATGTGTTCGGAACCGTTAGATTCCTCGTCCCCGAATTTTTCTGGGAGGAACTTGAGAATCATTTTGACAGAGTACTGGAGCTAAGTAGGCTAAAGAGAGAGGAGCTTAAGGAGATGCTTGAAATCGTGAGGGCTCAGACGATTACAGTTCCTAAAGAAACCTTCAAGGACAAACTCGAAGAGGCTAAGCGAGTTTCACCAGACCCCCTCGACGTGCCCTACGTCGCCCTTGCGCTGACCCTCAACGTTCCACTCGTCACTGGGGGCAAAAAGCTCATTAGGGAGCTCCAGGAAAGGGGAATTAAAGTGGTTACCGTTAGAGAGCTGTACGAGGTAGTGGTGGGTGAGTAACATGAAGCTCCTCATCGTCGCCCCCTGCCTGCTGAGCCCGTTCTACGTCTACCGCGGGCCGAAGGCGAAGGAGTACGAGACGGCGAAACTTTTGAGGGAGCTGATTGGAGAACTGGGAGACGAATGGCAGGTTTTAGCATATCCGTGCCCTGAATACGCCCTAATCGGCTGGCCGAGGGCACCGGCGAGCAGGGAGGTTTTTGAGAGGCTCGGCATGCGCGAGAGGGCGAAGGTAATAGCCGACTTCATAGGAAGAGTCCTTACCGAGGAAAAGCCGGAGAAAGTCATTTTTGTGGGAGTTAAGGGTTCGCCGACCTGCGGTGTCTTCCACACGAGCTCGAGCGACCCGGAGAGCTATCCCTACCCGGCCATGGGGGAGTTCTTCTACCTGAGCAAGGAGGAAAGGCTCAAGCGCTCGAAGGAGCTCGTGGGGGAACAGGGCTTTAAGCTCGTGACGATGCCCGGGATACTCTTCGAGATACTCATGGCGAGGTTTCCTGAAGCTACATACATCGAGTTCGATAAGGATAACATTGAAGAGAGCCTAAAACGGCTGGAAAAACACCTTAAACCCTAAGGGGAGTCTTTTAGGGGCTTCTCGGCAATCACCATTATTTCAATGTCGTCCATGTCCACCTTCCGCTTCCCCCATCTTCCGGCAGTTCCTCCCCAAATGGCCTTCACTTCGAATCCAGCCATTTTAAACATCAGATAGAGCTCAGTCGGGACGTAAACCCGCTCCCGTATCGGAACTTTCGTGCCATCAGGGGCCTCGATCTCCTCATGGAACGTCATGGTGTTCGGATCAAACACCCCACTGGCAATATCTTCATTTGTAACTTTTTTGACCCTTGAGAGCGCACTTAGGGCCGTTAGGATGAACTTGCCACCCGGTTTCAGCGACTTATACACGTTCCTCAGGATGGCGAGGTCGTGCTCTATCGGGTCGTCGGACGAGCCAAGCAACGAAAAGGCGCCCTCGCATAGACATATCGCGGCGTCAAACTCTTCATCTCTCGCAAACTTGGTCGCGTCTGCTTTTATAAATTCAACTTCAACGCCCTCCTGCCGGGCCCTTTCCTGCGCCTTCCGGAGCATTCCGCTGGAAATGTCGATGCCCGTGACGCGGTAGCCTCTCTTCGCAAGCTCTATGGAGTGCCTCCCAACGCCGCAGCCCACGTCCAGTATTTTTGCGCCCTTAGGGAGCTTGAACTCATTCAGTAAAAACTCAACCTCCTCCTTTGTGTACTTGGTAAACGGCTCCTGCAGGTAATAGTCGGCTTCCCGGTCAAAAAATTCTTCCCATTCATGCTTTTTCATGGCGATCACGCATAAAGCTCGCCGTTTTTGGTTAAAAAGCTTCCCAAGAGAGCAAAACGGTGGCACGAAACCAGCAAAAGGTGTCCCCGGGAAAACAAAGGAAATAAGGAGCGGATGACATAGGTATAGCAGGTGCGAGATATGAAGGCCCTAATCATTTACGTCTCCATTCACCACGGGAACACGAAGAAGGTCGCCATGGCGATGGCGGAAGTCCTCAATGCAAAGTTGGCAAAGCCCTGGGAGATTAAACCGGAGGAGCTCGCGGGATACGACCTCATAGGCTTCGGCTCGGGAATCTACTACTGGAAGCACCACAGGGCGCTCTTCAAGCTCGTGGAGAGCCTCCCCGAGATGAGGGAAAAGAAGGCCTTCATCTTCTCAACGGCGGGGATAGACGTCCCCTTCATCAACCACCGGAAGCTCAGGAACGCCCTCAGGAAGAAGGGCTTCGAGATCCTTGGCGAGTTCTCCTGCAGGGGCTGGGACACGAACGGCTGGCTTGAGAAGATGGGAGGGATAAACAAGGGGCACCCGGACGAGAAGGACTTGGAGAGGGCGAGGAGGTTTGCGGAGGAGGTTATGAATCTAAGAGAGAAATATTTATAAATTCCACACAGTAAACACACAACCA
This sequence comes from Thermococcus sp., assembly GCA_021160985.1. Taxonomy (GTDB): domain Archaea; phylum Methanobacteriota_B; class Thermococci; order Thermococcales; family Thermococcaceae; genus Thermococcus. Next base: position 2,579 of record JAGHBN010000192.1, on the reverse strand, counting down.
TGTACGCAATATTTACCGAGAATCTGATCAAGGAATATCAAAATCACCAAATCCTTAAGGGCATTAACTTGAAGATAGAGGAAGGAGAATTCTACGCGTTAATGGGTCCTAACGGTTCGGGAAAAAGCACTCTCGCCTCCATAATAGCATCCGTGAGACGGCCCACAGAAGGCGAGGTTAAGATATACGGGAAAAGGCCCGAGCTGATGAGGGGGATTATTGGATACCTGCCCCAAGAAAGCTTTTTATCACCCCTTTTAACGGGGATGGAAAATTTAACATATTTTGCTCGCCTAATGGGTTATTCGCGGCATGATGCCAAGAAAATTTCTTCCGAATTGATAGAGAGGGTGGGGCTCACAGATCACGCCAATAAAAAAGTTTCCGATTATTCTGGAGGAATGAAGAGAATTTTAGAAATTGCAACCCTCCTTTTCCCAGGTATCAAAATACTGATTTTAGATGAACCAACCGCAGGTTTGGATCCATCTGCAAGAAGGATGTTTTTTGATATCCTGAAGGAGATTAGAGAGGAAGACACGGCGGTAACGGTTCTGATGATAACCCACATTGGAACTGATGCAGAAGTTGCATCGAGAGTCGGTTTAATGGACGATGGAAGGATCATCGCCGAAGGAACGCCGGAGGAGCTTAAGGAGATGTGCTCACTTACTGAAGTCGTAGATATCGAAACATCGATGAAAAACGAAAAAATCTTGGAAATCTTAAATAAACTCAGCTCAAATGGACGCGTCTTGGAAACCGAAAATGGGTATAGAGTTTATTGTAGCAACTCTGAGGAAGTAATATCCGAGATAGTCACAGCACTCAATAGAGCTGGATGCAAGATAGTAAAAATGGAGTCAAAAAGGCCATCTCTCGAAGATGTATTCTTTAAGCTCACCGGGAAAAGGCTGAGAGGTGAGCAAGATGCATCAGATATCCGCTAGTTTCGAAAGAACTCTCAAAGAATTCCTCAGGAATAGATCCGTGGTGTTCTGGACAATTGCTTGGCCCTCCATTTGGGTGCTTATATATAGCCTTCTATTCACCAAAGAAGTTCCCAAACACGCAGTTCCCTACGTTAGGACATCCATAACAATTTCCATGATGACTTTTGCACTCACCATAGCGGGCATGGCAAATCTGCCTGCAAACATAGCGAGGGATAGAGAAAGTGGGCTGTTCGCAAAGCTGAAGTCAATGCCATTGACGCCATGGAAGGACATCCTCGGCAGACTTTCAGCTTTAACAGTATTCTCCGCCATAGCTTCAATCTTGGTAGCAATTACCGGGGTTCTCTGCGGAGCAAGATTTTCTGGGACATGCGACCATGTTATTCGATCGATCCTATTCCTTTTGATTGCCCTGTTGGCCTCAGCCGGGATAGGGCTGATTCTTGGATCTTTTATTCAGAATGTGCAGGGAGTGATTATGGGCGGAGTAGGCATTTGTGTTGTAATGGCGTCAATTTCAGGTATCTTCTCTTCCTATGCTTCCCTCCCTCCGATATTGCAGAAGCTGTCCAGGGTTTACCCCATCTCTTCAGCAAACTCAATTAGCATCTACCTTCTGGCTGGGGAAAGTGTTGCAGGATATAACCCCCTCGGCCAGGCGGCAAGCACGGTAGCATCATCCCTGCTTATTTTCTTCATAGGGTTGATCCTGTACCACAGAATCCTCTGGAGGGGCGAGTAAATCCGATACTCTTCAAACACAGTATCTTAAGCTTCTTTTATCGCCGCCCTCACCAGCCTCTCCGCCTTCTCCATCAGCTCTTTAGCTTTCTCCTCGGTGTGGGCTTCAAGAGTTATCCTCATTATCGGCTCGGTTCCGCTCGGGCGGAAGAGAATCCACCAGTCCTCGCTTTCAATCCTTATCCCGTCTATGTCTATGAGCCTTTCATAGTCAAAGCTCTTGAGGGCTTCGCGCGCTATAATCTCCATTGCCCTCGCTTTCTTCTCGTTGGGACAGGGTATCTTGGCGCGGAGCGTTACGTAGCGCGGGACTTCCTTGGCAAGCTCGCTTAGCGGACCGAATTTGTCTATCATTTCAAGGACGAGCGCTCCAGCGAAGATGCCATCGGGGGTGAGGTTCCACTGGGGGATTATCCACGTCCCGCTTGGCTCGCCACCAAAGATTCCCCCGTGTTTGGCCAGCTCGTCAGCGACGGCAACGTCCCCGACGCGCGTCCTTATAACCTCGCCACCGAGGGGTTTAACGTAGTCGTCCAGGGCGAAACCGGCATCTACCGTCGTGACTATCTTCCCCTTCCCGAACTTCCTGAGCATGTAGCCGGCCATGAGCGAGAGCATGACCTCGTACTCAACGAAGTTGCCCTCGTCGTCCACGACTCCAATCCTGTCGGCGTCGCCGTCGTGAGCTATGCCGACGTCGGCCTTCATTGCCTTGACCGTCTTTGCCAGCGCGGACAGACTCTTTGCGTTCGGCTCGAGCTCCCTCACGAAGAAACCGCTGGGGTGAGAGTTGAGGCTTATCACGCGGTTTCCAAGCTCGCGCTGGAGGTACGGAGAAAGAATGCTCCCGGCGCCGTTTCCAGAATCAACGACGACGGTGTA
>JAGHBN010000174.1 GCA_021160985.1 Thermococcus sp. | reverse complement strand
TTCCGGGGTTGCCGACGTAGTGGAAGAGCCTCCCTCCTGGCTTTAAAACCCTGAAAAGCTCGCGGTAGAACTCTTCCGAGTAGAGGTGGCCGGCTAACGAGAATCGCGGCGGGTCGTGGATTACGGCGTCAAAGCTCCCGTCCTTGAACTTCTTCACGACCTCGAAGGCATCTCCCTGGATCACCTGGATTTTGCCGCCCGTGAACAGCTCCCTGCTCCAGGGGTTTATCCTCGCCAGCTCGATGACGTTGGGGTCTTTCTCGATGGTTATGACGTAGGCCCCGCGCTTTGAGGCCTCGATGGCGGTGTAGCCGAGCCCCATGCAGGTATCGAGGACGGTTTCCCCTTCCCTCGGCTTAACGGTGTTCACCTTGTTCCTCGTGTCCTGGAGGGGGTTTACCTCCTTCGTCCTGTGCATCCTGATGCCGTTTATCTCTATCGTCGGCGGAATCGTCGGAACGAGCTTGTAGAAGTGCTCTCCGGCTATTGCAGCCTTGTAGACTCCCCCGTCCTTCACGAAGTAGACGCTTCCCTCGTCTCGTGCAATCCTCCCGATGATTTCCCTCTCAACTCGCGTTCCATCGGGAAAGACGAACTCGTTGTCTTCCTGTTTTATTTCCCACGTTCTGTTGGTCTTCCTGAGGTCAAGGTTAACTCTGAGTGCACCTTTGGAAATAAGCAACAGCTTTGCTTCCCTTGATGTCAGATAGTAAATCATTTTGACATCATCACCCAACAACGTCTTCAAACACCCGCCGGAAGTTCCCAAAGGTTATCGCCTCAACCTCTTTCTCGCTGAATCTCTCCTGGAGAAGCTCGATCAAACGCGGTATCCCCGCCTCGTTCTCAAGGCCTTTCACGCTTTTTCCGCTCCACCCTTTGAGGTAGTAAACGAAGTCAAAGCCTAGCCCAACATGTTTGTAGCCGACCAAGTCGACCATGTAGCCGATATGTTCAACGTACTTCTCGATGGTCGGCTTTTCTTTGTCAACGAAGCTTGGTATTGCAACAGCCCCGACAACGCCGTTTCTCTCTGCTATGGCCTTCAACTGTTCATCCGTTAGATTCCGCGGATTGTCACAAAGGGCCTTTGCGTTTGAGTGGGAAGCTATTACCGGAAACGATGTCACGTCCAAGGTGTCCCAGAAGCCGGCTTCGTTTATATGACTGAGATCTAGGAGTATACCAAGTTCCTCGGCCTTCCCAACTACCTCCACACCGAAGTTAGTGAGCCCACCGTTTGTCCTCTCGAATACGCCGTCCCCGATCTGGTTTCTCAAGCTCCATGTGAGCGTTAGGACTCTCAGTCCAAGATTGTAAAAAATCTCCAAGACATCGAGGCTCTCTATTGGCTCTCCACCTTCCATACCGACCCAGAGGGCCACTCTCCCTTCCCCTATTGCCCCCTTCATTCCTTCGACTGAAGTGACGATCTCAAGCCTCGAACTCTCGGCAACGTCGTTTTTCAGCCTCGCAATGGCCTCCAAAGCATACCTGAGGGCAAGGGGCCTCTTATCGGTAGGGGTCCATACAGAGGCCACCCTTGCCTTCACGTAGTCGCCAAAGAATTCCTCGAAATGGGACTCAAGAACCCTGGTCTTCCCTTTCGCCCTTTCTTCCCAGACTAAAGTGGGGAGGTCGGAATGCGCATCGAAAATTCCCATCATGGCTCCCACCCAACCTCTTTTTCTATTTTTGCTATCTCCTCGAGGAGCCTAGCCCTGAGCATGGAATTTCCTATAAGCTTCGCAACTTCTCTGGCTTCTAAAAAGTCTTTTCTCTCAGCCAGCTTGAGGGAGATCGCGGCAAGAGCGTTGTCTCTTCCCTCTGGATCCTTTATCTCAATCGCAAACTTAAGGGCCTTTTCAAGTTCCCCCATGCCGCTGAGAATCGCCGCAGCCCGCTGGACGTTGGTTTCGGAGAGGCCTATCTTCTCGAACAGCTTGAAGGCTTCCTCCAGCACGTCCAGGTACTCGGGAACGCCTATCTGCTTCAGCCAGCTAGCAATTTCGAGCATGGCTATGAACCTTTCCTGAGGATCCCTGTAACGCTTCTCCACCAGTTTAAGGGCGTAGTTGTATTTCCCCTCCAGAAGGGCCTCCCTGATCTCCGGAGAGCCATGATAATAGAGCGTCCTCGCCATTTTAAGCTTCTTCTCAACGTCAGCCGCCCGGTGGCTTATTCTGAGTTTGTCAAATATGTCAAATGCCATCTCATAGAACCGTATTGCATCCCGCGACTCAAGACTGTCCCCTGCACTTTCAATTAGGCTCCCTACCTCGGCTATAACGTCGAGCTTTGCCCGATAATCCATCTCCGCTGAAATAATGGCATCAAACGCTTCGTTAAACGTCTCCATGGCCTCATCTACGAAGCCCGTCAACGCCAGATTCTGGGCCAGGATAGCCATCGCTATTGCTCTCTCACCATCGTTTTTTATCCTCGTAATCTCCTCCGCCGCCCGATCAAAGAGTTCAGCGGATTCATCCCCGTTTCCGATGGTGGCGTGGAACCGGGCGAGTTTGGAGTACAGATAGACCCTGTCAGAGGGATCTTTGACTTTCTTGAGTGATTTATGTATTTTCTCAAGAATGTGCGGGATAATATCCTTTCGCCCGTCTTTTGCCTTAAACGCCACCTCGATAAGGGCATCTGTCCTCTCAAAAGGATCTCCTATCTCATCCGCAGCCTCCAGAGCTTCTTCGAAGAGCCCCTTGGAAGCAAGAACGAGCACATCATCGTACAAATCCATATTCATCACTATTGTCTTATATGCTCCGTAACCGTTTATAAGGGTTCCCGGAAACTGTTCACGGTGGTGATATGCTGACCCTTGCCCTATATAACACATACGACGCTCGAAAGCTCCACGAGGCCCATCTGAGGGCAATAGCAAGGGCCGGCCCGATAGCCCATGCTTTCGGCTTTCATCTCGCTTTAGTGGGGTTCCCGCTGAAGGGCAAGCCATTGGACGTTGCTCAGGAGGTTTCCGCCCACACTACGATCGGAGAGGGCGGAACCTACCTTTTGGAGCTTGCCGAGAAAAACCGCTTCCACCTGCTGGACTTTCCAAAAAAAGGCTTTCCCGCCCAGTTTGGCACGGTTGTAGCAACCACTAGAAAACCTTTGGAAGAAAAAGAGATAACGCCCCTTGAACTCGCAGAAAGGGCCCTTTCCGGTGAGAGCTTCCTCCTCCTGGTCGGCCTCGGCAGGCACGGCCTTCCGAGAGAAATCTTTAAGTTGGCACGGTATCACATGGATATAACGGGCAAGCGGATAAGTCTTGAGACATGCACTGCGATAGGTGCAATCCCAGCTAAGATCACAACGCTGATGGAGGCGCTGAGATGGACGAAGGCTGGAAAAAAGACGTAGCGTGGTTTTTTATCGCAATCTTAGTAGTCGCGGGGATTAACTATGGCCTCAAAGTCGTGATGGGCACGGACTCACCCCTCGTTATTGTCATAAGCGGCTCGATGGAGCCCGTTTTCTATAGGGGGGACGTTGTCCTGCTCAAGTCAGCGTCCCCGGAGGACATCCACGTGGGTGATGTCATTGTATACAATGCTCCCATGTACAGTTATCCGATAATCCACAGGGTGAGGGAGATTAAAACCGTCAATCTCGGGGGAAAACTTGAGAAGTGCTTCGTCACGTGGGGCGATAACAACCCGGTACCGGACTGGAGCGAGTACCGGCTCTATCCAACTCCCTATGGCGGCGTTCCCTGTGTCCCCTACTACGCGGTGGAGGCCAAAGCGGTCATGGTTTTCCCCAAGATCGGCCTTATTCCCCTCTGGATCAGGGAGCACCTGTAATGAAGAGAGGGGCGTTTCTGCCCTCTTCCTAAACATTCAAACCCACGAAGTGGAGGGCTTTGTTTCAAGTTATGAAACTTTTTTTATCAAAGTTGTTATACCTTATTGAGGCATCCAAAGACCTCTTTTCGCCGGGACTCTTCTTTGACCTTTAGGAGGGTGTTGATGTAAATCAGGATAAGGGTCACAACAAACAGCACGGAAGCTCTCCCAACGTACATCACGACGAGGAGCATTATAACCACCCCAATAACCATGAAAAGTGCCGCTCCTAGGGTATTCCACTTTGTTCCTTTCCGCGCCAAGTATGCATCCGTAAGTGCGAGCAATAAAAGGGCTATCAGAGTGGAACGTAAAAAGCCAGGGCTTGTTTCCCCACTTAGAATTCCTTCCCTAATTTCTTCTGCAGACTTAACGCTTAGACCGTACCAGAAGATTACAAAAAGAAACAGGTAATAAAAAATGAAGCGGGGAAGGTACCCAAAGAACTTTTCTTCTTCATCTGGCGTGAGTTTGAATATTTTCATAGGTTTGTCACCTCTTGGAAGCTGTCATGCCCAACCCGAGAAGACCCAACATCAAGCTCAGCAGTTTCTTCCACATGTTGTATTACCTCCTAATACAGACTTAGCCAATATTGCTATACCTTTTATGACCTAATAAATTTTTCTTTTAGATGCTTAAAGAACACTCCAAAACGACTCGCAAAGAGTTTTGTAGAACTTAGATGGAACCTCGAACTTTTTGTGGATTGTTCTTCAAAATGATAAAAAGTCAGAGCAGGCCTTCAATGAGCTTGTAATCCTCTTCTGGAATTTCTCTCATCGCCTTGCCCATCAGGTGGCCGCTCCAGCGCTTCTTGTTGGTGATGAACTTCAGCTTTGGGATGAGCGGCTTGAAGTCGAGCTCGCCGAGCTTTATTGGTTTGACCTTAATCCTCAGCGGGTAAGTCTCGTTGAGGTGTGGCGGGCTCTTGAAGATTCTGCTTGAGTCCGTGTAGGGCTCGCTCACGACCTCGAAGATGCCAACGATCTTGGGTTCGAGAATCTCTTTGTTCTTCCTCTCCTGCTTGACGTAGAAGACGAGCCTATCACCGGGTTTAACTTTGGCCATCGTGTTCCTGTGCCTCTTTGGCACGCCCCAGACGTTCTTCTTTTTGACAACATCCCAGTTCTCGCGGTTGGTAATGCAGAGCCAATACCTCATTCCAATCACCCATGCAAAGAATAGGAACGTCAAAAGATAAATAAGTTGCCCTCAAATTCAAGACTTACGGCACTCACCGCAACGCTAAAATACCCCACTTAGTAATTATCCCTTTGGGTAGAGTAACAGGTGGGATACCCATGGTCAGGGATAAAGCCGAGAAAATCAAAGCTGTTCTTGAGGGCCTCGAAAAGGAGACTAAAACTGAAGAAGCCATTAGAACCTTCCGTGAGATTTTCACGAAATTCTGGGGTTTTAGTTATCGAGATGAGGACATAGAAAGGGAGTACCTCGATAACTTTGTTGATGGGAACACGGGTGCCCTGAAAGTCATTGCCATCACCGAGCCTGAGGAGGGGGCCGAGTTCTTTGTGATCTATGGTGAGACCTGGAGTGATACCGTGAGGTACCGCCAGAGGCTGATAAAGAGGCTCCTAGAGTTTACGGGTTCCCTTGGACTCGACTTTGCAAACTTCATTCTCATCCTGGATATTAAAAAATCGGCCGGAGGCCCACGCAAGTTCTGGAAGCTCATCGTGCCCGTCTATCAGAGGCACCTGGAGAGCGCCAAGCTCAACATCTATACAATTGACCCGGAGGACAAGAAGCTCCGGACTTTAGCATGGAACTTGGCCCAAGTTGCCGAGGAACTTGAAAAGAAAAGGAAAGTGCCGCCTGCCAGTGAGATTAGGGCCGTGATTAACCAATACATGCTCGTCCAGCCATTGACCGAGCAGTTCTTTGAGGATTACAAGAGATATTACCTGAAGCTCACGGACTGGATAAAGGCCAATTATGGGGACATCCTGAGAAAGGCCTGCCCGCGGGACTACCTATCAACCGTTGATGAATCCGTGAAAGTTCCCCGAGAGAAGGCCGAGAAGATTTTTGTGGAGAGGGCCGCAAAGACCTTCGCCCACAC
>JAGHBN010000006.1 GCA_021160985.1 Thermococcus sp. | reverse complement strand
TTGCAGGTCTAAGGCCCGAGCCGACGGGAGGGGACTTCATAATCAAGGCAGAGGAAGAGGTTTGGGGCTTTATCAACGTGGCTGGAATACGCTCGCCCGGTCTGACGAGCGCCCCGGCGATAGCTTACGAAGTGGTGGACATAATCGAGAACTCCTTAGGAATCGAGCTGAAGGAAAAGGAGAAGTGGAACCCCTACAGGAAGGAGATTACCCACTTCTTCATGATGACTCCTGAGCAGGCGAACGAGGCCGTGAAGAAGAACCCCGCCTATGGAAAAATCGTCTGCAGGTGCAACAACGTGAGCGAGGGGGACATAATGGAGGCCATCGAGAGGATGAAGTTCATTGGCGTTAAGACTCCAAGTGTTGATTCCGTCAAGTTCAGGACAAAGGCAACAACCGGAACCTGCCAGGGAAGCTTCTGCAGGCCGAAGATAATACAGCTCCTAGCCAGGGAGTACGGCGTCGAGCCGTGGAAGGTCACGCTGAAGGGTAAGGGAAGCGAGATTGGAATAGGAGACGTCAAGGCCCTTCTCAGGGGGGAGGAAGCATGATGGAGCCGTTCTCCCAGATTCCGATGCTGAGCTACGACGTCGTTGTAATAGGCGGCGGACCTGCTGGAATGGCCGCCGCGGTGAGGGCTAAGGAGCTCGGTCTTAACGTCCTTTTACTCGATGAGAATGAATATCTCGGCGGAATACTCCCCCAGTGCATTCACCCAGGATTCGGGCTTCACTACTACAAGGAGGAGCTGACCGGGCCTGAGTTTGCCTCGCGTCTCGCCAGGAAGCTTGTCGAGCTGGGCGTTGAGTACAAAACGGCCGCGAGAGTTCTGGAGATAAGGAACTACTCCGACCTAGAAAAGGTTGTAATATTCACCTCACCGAGTGGAGTCTACCAGGTCTGGGCTAAGGCCATTATTTATGCGGCGGGAGCGAGGGAAAGGCACGCCTTTGAGATTGGAATCGTTGGAGACAGGGTCTCAGGAATCTATACAGCGGGGGAGGCCCAGACGCTCATGGACATCTACGGGGTTCTGCCCGGGAAGGAAATCGTCATCGTCGGCTCCGGAGACGTCGGCCTGATAATGGCGCGCCGCTTTGCCCTTGAGGGCGCTAAGGTCAAGGCGGTCGTCGAGCTAATGCCATATCCGGGCGGACTCGCCAGAAACGTCATGATACTCAGGGACTTCGATATTCCACTCTACCTGAGCCACAAGGTCGTGGAAGTCCGCGGAACGGGAAGGGTCGAGAGAGTCAAAGTAGTCAAGGTTGATGAGAACCTCAACGAAATCCCGGGAAGCGAGTTCTGGATTGAGGCCGATACGTTGATCATATCTGCAGGGCTTATCCCAAGCGTCAAGAAGCTGAAGGCAATAGGCGTTGAGATAGACCCAGCGACCGGCGGGCCGGTGGTGAACGACAGGCTGGAGACGAGCGTCCCCGGAATCTTCGTGGCTGGGAACTCGCTCCTCATCAACGACCTGGTCGACTACGTCGCGGAGCAGGGTGAGCTGGCCGCGGAGGGAGCTAAAGAGTTCATCGAGAAGGGTGGAATAGAGAGCAGGAAGTGGATTAAGGTTGAGAAAGGAGAAAACGTCCGCCTGCTTGTGCCCCACTACCTCAGCGGCGAGGGGGACGTTTACCTCTATCTCCGCGTTGCCAGGCCGATGGAGGACATTGAGCTCAGGATTCCAGAGATAGGCAAGAAGATGAGGCTCCCGGTCGTCAAGCCGGCAGAGATGCTCAGGATAAAGCTGAAGGCAGAGGAAATCAGAAAGGCCGAGAAGCTCACCGTGGAGGTGGTGAAGGCATGATTTACCGCTTCACATGCATCGTCTGCCCCCTCGGCTGTTCAATCGAGGTCGAGGTGGAGGACGGAAAGGTCAAAGACGTCAAGGGATGCAGGTGTCCGCGCGGTAAGGAGTGGGCGGTTCAGGAAGTCACCAACCCAAAGAGGGTAGTGATGAGCGTCGTGCCGGTGGAAGGCGGCGCCCTGCCCACGGTGAGCGTCAAGACCGCCGAACCCGTGCCGAAGGAGAAGATTCCTGAGCTCATGAAGTTCCTGGCAAATCTAAAACTCAAGGCGCCGGTGAAGGCCGGAGAAACGGTTGCCAAATGGGAAGGAATAAAAATAGTGGCCACGAGGGGGGCTTAGCCGAAGACCTCGTCGAAGTTCCTTGCTTTTTCTATTCCCTTTGGTGCTTTTATCGTGAAGTGCTCGTTGATGTCCGAGAAAGCCACCCTGTTGTGGATCCTCAGATAGATGTCCGTGCTTTTTCCATCGTAGTCTTTGACCGTTATTATAGTGTCCACAATCAAAAGACGAGAGATATGACATGATCGATGCCCGGGAAATTTCATGAAAAGAGAAAAGGCAAATTAACCCTTTAGCTCCTTTGCCCACTCCGGAAGCTCGCAGGAGTTCACGATCAGGGCAGAAATGGAGAATTCCTGCAGGATTTCGTTTCCTCTGCTTATCTTCCCTGTCATTTCAATCCGCTTGGGTGTGTAATCTTTGCCGTAGAGAACTTTGATGGTGCCTGTGATGATCGCTCCTGAGCCCCAGTAGGTGATGTAAATGGTGTAGTTGGCGGTGATCCACGACTTGGAAACCTCGACTGCAGACGTGCTTCCGAGGGCCATAAGTCCGGTTTTGATTGGGTCGTAGAGAGTCAAATCCTTTATTTCGCTGTCGGTGAGGGTGAGGTTTACCTGGCTCACACTGCCGTTTCTCAGAATCTTTTCAGTTAAGTTCTTTCCTTCCAGGAGCCCCCACCACTCGAAGTTCTCTTTCTTCCCGTGGAAGAAGTAGGAACCGTTAGAATACCCTCCATAAATGGTGGTATGGTCCGTGACGTTGCCATCTATCGTTGTGAGGTTCTCATCGTACTGGTAGCATGTGAGGGAGCCCATTTTTGCCAGTATTGCTCCCTTTGGATTGACTTGTACTTCCTTTAGGGGATGATTTGAGGAATACCATACTCCCACAATGCCTGCGATTACCAGAACCGCTACTATCACCCCAATGAATTTGCCTCTCATATTCCTACCACCTGGAAAATGGAAAAGTGCTTAAAAATGGGTTTTGGTTCAACCCTTTAAGGATTCAAACTTCTGCAGGAATATCCTGAGATCAGTTTTAAAGGGTTCTTTCGACCGCTCCATCTCTTCGTTCAGGAGCTGGAGGAAGTTCTCTTCGTCCGTCGCCTCCTCCCAGAGTTTTTTGACAAGGTTCTCTAGCCTGTCGTAGTATTCAACATACGGTCTCGCCTCAAAGAGAGCTTCTTTAAGCTTATTGTCCTCCCTCACCGACCACCCCTCCTAAACCAGTAGTACCAGAACTTTGTACGGTCCTCCGCCTGCCCCGCTATCAGGAAGTAGCGCAGGAGGACAAAGTTAAGGGTTATGAGGAATATCAGCAGGATGTTGTACGCTGGAATACTGACGCTCATGAACGCGTAGTAGTCCCAGATGAAGTGCAGGAATATTGCCAGCAGGAAGTACGGGGCGATGGATGCTATTTTGCCCTCCGCCTTCATGCCGTAGGCGACTCCAACTATTGCGCTCCAGGTCGCATGGGCAAGGGGCGTCAGGAATGCCCTGGCGAGGGTTACAGAGACGCCCCAGCCGAGGCCGTACAGAAAATTCTCAGTCGCTGCGAATCCGAGCCCCGCGGCAACACCGTAGACGAGGCCGTCCATGATGCCGTCCATCTGACCGGCCTTATAGGGCCATCTAATTGCCATCGCCTTGGCAGGTTCTTCTACAATTCCGGCCACAAGTGCAACGTAGAATGCGGACGCGGGCAGGAGCGGCTGAATGATTCCCCCGAGGGTTAAAAAGCTCTCCAGGATGAATGCTATGCCAACGGAGAGCGTCCCTCCCAGGATGAACGTGCCCAGGACGTACTTCCTCGGTTCTGGCTCGTACCTGTCGGCGTGGTAGAAGTACCACAGTATCACAAGCGCAGGTGCGTATGCAAAGAATATCAAGACACTCAGCGGGTCCATTTCACCACCGATATCCCTTTAGGCATCCTTTGATTTAAAGTTTTGGCTATAGGAACTTCAACACTTCGGACAGCTTTTCAAGGGTTCCGAAATCCAGCAGTTCGTCCCCGAGCGGTGCAATCACCCTTGCTCCCTTTAGTTCCTTTGCCCTGAGGAACGGCGATACGATCTCCCTGAGCACATCGTTCCCATACGCCCAGGGGCTGAATGCGGGAAGAACTATTAGTTTTTCATTCATGAGAAACACAGGGATCTTTATCAGGGCTCCAACCTCATCCCTTAGCCTTATTGCAGGATGTTCATGGCCAATTATGAAGCGCTCTCCTTCCACGAGCTTGTGGCCGTGAACAAGCTTCCAGCCCCCAACTTCGAGCTCGTCCACAATCTCGATGCCCAGCTCCCTCAGCCACAGTGTTCCAACGTCGTGGTTACCCCTAACGAGAATAACCTCGTCTACCATTGGTGTTATTTCCTCTGCGAAGGCCTTCAGCTCTTTTCTCTCACGCCATTCTGGGATGAAAGAATGCTTCAAATCGCCGTCTATCACAAGTCTCTTAGGTTTCTCTCGCTCTATGAGGGATTTTAGGTTTCTCACCACTTCATGGAACACCCGGGGAAGGTAGAAGCCTTCCTTGGCCATTGCGAACTCGTAGCCAAGGTGGAGGTCGGCCACTATTAGCGTTTTTCCGACTTTCAGGGCCTTTTCCGGCAGGGGTTTGGGGTTCATGTGTTTATTTTGGGATGTGAACTTTTAAGCTTTGTTAGGGTAGCCGAAAAGGTTTTAAATATGTCTATTTATGGGACACTGGTGAGTAGAAATGCCCTATATTGGTTTCGCAAGGAGCCCCCACGGTCCAAGAAAGACGTACGAAATGATATTGGGGGAACTCGGGCGGAGGGGCTTTGAAGTTGGGTTCTCCAAGCACCACTGGGCCGGTGATCTGTCCTTTGGGCTCGTGGTTGCAGGGACACAAAAAGGGGCTACCGCCGTTCGCTGGTCCCTGGGAAAGGAGTTCTCGTTCAGGCTTGAAGCCGTTGATGGGGTCACTTTTGACGAATTCGTGGAAGACACGGTAGAATACACGGACGCGGACTCAGGGTGATCTTTCCTGCTTGACTCTTTCTATGACATCGAAGATGCTCCAGAGGTCCCTTATGACGTGGAGATGAGGGATTAAAGCTAGCTTTTCTCGGTTCTTCTCCGCGAACTTCGCTGTAAATGGAAAGTAGTACCAGACATATTCGGTGTTCTCGTCGCCGTGACCGATGAAGCGCCAGGGCTTGTCGTCCACCCAGATAAAAGTCTCGTCCCCGTACTTCTCACGGACGAGCTGGAAAGCCTCATCTATCGTCATGTCATGACCAAAAACGATGACGTCGTCGAAGAGGTCGTACATACCGGCCGTCTTCAGGCGTCTGACCTTCATTCCATCTATGAAGTCCTCTGCAGAGAATGAGATGACTGTGTGGCCCGCCTCCTTGAGTTTTCTGAGCAGTTCGATAGAGTCGTCTATGGGCTTTGTGAGCTTGGCCCGCTCCTCAAACCACGTCTCAAAGAACTTCGTGCGAAGGAAGAAGGGAGGTTTGCTTTTCTTCTTGTGCTTTCCAAAAGTGGGTCTCTCGAACTGGAGCTCGATTTTAGTCAGGAGCTTCGCCCAGAGGGTCTTGAACGGGAGCCAGCGGTACCTAACCTCGAGGGCCTTTTTGAAGGCTTCCTCTATGGGAGTGTAACTGTCCACTAGGGTTCCGTCGAAGTCGAATCCGATTATCATCTTTACCCCCTTTGACCCGGTATTGAACCCTTTTAGCCTTTTCCATTGTCGTACTCATAAAAGTACATCCGCACTTTTCTGGCCACAAAGCATATAATCTGGGCACTATTATTTTCAGTGAACACTTACTTTAATGTTAAGAGGGTGATTGCAATGGGAAAGCACTACCTCCCTAACCTTGCCCATAGGGATGAGATGCTGAAGGAAATTGGCTTCAGCTCGATTGAAGACCTTTTCTCTGACGTCCCCAAGGGGATGGTCAAGGAGTTCAACCTGCCAGAGGGGAAGAGTGAGTACAAGGTCTTCACGGAGCTCAATGAAGTCCTCTCAAAGAACAAAACAGTTCTCGAGATGCCCAGCTTCCTTGGAGCGGGAACGTACTTCCACTACATTCCTGCCCACGTGAAATACCTTATCGAGAGGAGCGAGTTTCTGACCGCTTACACGCCTTACCAGCCGGAGGTAAGCCAGGGCATGCTCCAGGCCCTCTTTGAGTACCAGAGCCTCATAGCTGAGCTTGTGGGCCTCCCGATAGTCAACTCATCGATGTACGACTGGGGCACTGCTATGGCGGAGGCGGCGCTGATGAGCGCCCGCGTCACCAGAAGAAACAAGTTCGTCGTTCCGAAGCACATGAGCCCTGAAAAGAAAGCCGTTCTCGGAACCTACACCTCCGGGCAGGGGTTTGAAATCGAGTACGTGGGCTGGAACGAGCGCGGTCAGCTCAGCATTGAGGAACTGAAAGAGAAGGTAGAGGAAGCCGCCGGAGTTTACGTTGAGGTTCCGAACTTCTTCGGCATCCTTGAAGAGGAACTTTCAGCCATCGGAGAAATAGCCCACGAGGCAGGGGCGCTCTTCGTTGTGGGAGTTGACCCAACAATACTCGGCATAGTGGAGGCGCCCGGCGAGCTTGGTGCAGACATCGTCGTTGGAGAGGCCGCTTACTTCGGAAACCCCATGAACTTTGGAGGACCAAGGGCGGGAATATTCGCCGTTAGAAACGACAAGAAGCTCATCCGTCAGATGCCCGGAAGGGTCATAGGGATGACGAAGGATGCCGACGGAAAGAGAGCCTTCGTGATGACGCTCCAGACGAGGGAGCAGCACATAAGGCGCGCCAAGGCTACCTCAAACATATGTTCGAACGAGGCCCTTGTTGCGGTTGCCGCGGCGATACACCTCGCGAGCCTCGGGCCGAAGGGACTGAAGGAGCTCGGAGAGGTCATTCTCAAGAACACTGCCTACCTCAAAAAGCGCCTCGCTGAGGTGGCAGAAGTCCCGTTCGATGGCGTGAACTTCAAGGACGTCCTTGTGAGGTTTGGGAAGCCCTACAGCGAGATACACGAGGCCCTTCTTGAGAGGAACATCCACGGAGGCTACTACCTTGGAGAGCACTTCCCGGAGCTAGGCGAGAGCGCCCTCTTTGCTGCAACCGAGACGACGAGAAAGGAATGGGTTAATGCCCTCATAGAGGCCCTCAAGGAGGTGGCCTGAATGTTCCGCCAGGCTAAATGGGACGAACCGCTCATTTTCGAGCTCTCAAGGCCCGGAAGGGTCGGCTACACTCTCCCCAAGCCGATTGAAGATGTCGAAGTTGAAATTCCCGAAAAGCTCAAGCGCAGGAGCTCGCTCAACCTCCCGGAGGTCAGCGAGCCTGAGGTGGTGAAGCACTACACCCGCCTGAGCGAGATGAACTACGGCGTCGATTCTGGCATCTATCCGCTCGGCTCGTGCACTATGAAGTACAACCCCAAGATAAACGAGGAGATAGCCTCTCACCCCGGCGTCGCTTACGTCCACCCCTACCAGGACGAGAGAACCGTCCAGGGCGCGCTGAGGATAATGTGGGAGCTTGAGCAGTGGCTCAAGGAGATAACCGGTATGGACCGCTTCACGCTTCAGCCGGCCGCAGGAGCAAACGGTGAGTTCACAGGCGTTATGATAATCCGCGCCTACCACCTCGACAGGGGAGACACCCAGAGAACGGAGATGCTCGTCCCGGACTCAGCCCACGGAACGAACCCTGCCTCTGCCGCTATGGCAGGTTTCAAGGTCATCGAGATACCCTCCAACGAGAACGGAACCGTTGACCTCGAGGCCCTTGAGAACGCCGTGAGCGAGAGGACCGCTGGATTGATGCTCACCAACCCCAACACCCTCGGCATCTTTGAGGACGAGATACTTGAGATAGCAAAGATAGTCCACAAGGCTGGCGGTCTGCTCTACTACGACGGAGCAAACCTCAACGCCGTCCTCGGAAAGGTAAGGCCCGGAGATATGGGCTTCGACGTCGTCCACCTCAACCTGCACAAGACCTTCTCGACCCCGCACGGTGGCGGCGGGCCGGGAAGCGGGCCCGTTGGAGTCAAGGACTTCCTCAAGGACTATCTCCCGGTCCCTCTGGTGGGCTACGACGAGGAGAGCGGCCGCTACTACCTCGACTACCACGTGCCGAAGAGCATAGGCAAGGTGAAGGAGCTCTACGGAAACTTCGCGGTTATGGTTAGGGCCCTCACCTACCTCAAGATAATGGGCAGGGAAGGCCTCAAAGACGTCAGCGAGATAGCAGTCCTCAACGCCAACTACCTTACACAGAAACTTAAGGGGACGAGGGGCTACGAGCTGCCGTACAAGGAGCTCAGGAAGCACGAGGTCGTCTTCAGCGCCGAGCCCATGAAGAAGGAGGCCGGCGTTAAGGCCCTTGATGTTGCAAAGAGGCTCCTCGACTTCGGCCTGCACGCACCGACTATATACTTCCCGCTGATCGTGCACGAGGCTCTAATGATTGAGCCGACAGAAACGGTCAGCAAGGAGGAGCTGGACGCTTACGTTGAGGCCCTCAAGAAGATAAGCGAGGAGGCCTACAGCAACCCGGAGATTGTGAAGGGCGCCCCGCACAACACCGCAGTAAGGCGCGTGGACGACGTCCTGGCTGCAAAGAAACCTATAATAACGTGGCGCATGTACAGAGAGCTCAAAGAAAAGGGAGAGGTCGACTACTGACCCTCCATCTATCTTTTACTGTCTCCTTTTAAATTGAAACAATTCTACGCGGGGTTTTATTGATTCATCCCCAAACAAACACTTCAAACAGTTTCACATTCATTTTTGGCATCCGAAGGACGCCGTTGGGGGTGAAACCCTCAAAGGCTGCAATTGTAGAATAACCTCGTGGCAAAATCACCTGTTTAACGTGCACGAACTATAAACACTGCCTCTGGAGCAGTTAAACACTTTTGATCAAACTTTTCCTCAGAAAAGCAAACTTTTAGAAAAAGTTTGACCAAAAGTGTTTCCTTTCCTATTAATGGGCAAAAATCGGCAGTGCGCTAATAGATTCGCCAGTTATCAAGCGAGTTTGCCCCTAAAGCAAGCACTTCCAAGCAGTTTCAAACTTATTCTGGCGTCCTTTGGACACCCTCTTACAGTGAAACACTCACAAAAGAGCAGGTTAAACAAAAACTCACTCTAAAACTTAGCAACTTTAAAAAAGCACTTAATTTTCCGCCAGCGCTGAAGCTTTTGGAAAAAGCTTCACCAAAAGTTTGTAGCTCTTCCTCAGATGGCCACGGGATAGGGTTTACTGACTAATGCTCATTTTAGGTGGGAGAACAACTCAAGATAAATCCGGATGTCGGGTTTACCTCCCCCCTGACGCCCGGAGGGCGTCTATTTGGTGTTAAACCCATCATGTGGGAGTAATCTAAAAAGTTCTCACTTCAAAGACAAGCTGTTCAAACAGAAAACCCTTGAAATTTAACCCTCAGTAGGGAGCTACTAACTTTGATCAAACTTTTCCTCAGAAAAGTTTGCTATGGTGGGCCCGGGGGGCTTTGAACCCCCGACCACGCGGTTATGAGCCGCGCGCTCT
>JAGHBN010000001.1 GCA_021160985.1 Thermococcus sp. | reverse complement strand
GTAACGCCCCTGTTCGGAAAGAGGGGAATTTACGAGATAGCCGACAACTACTTCCTCTTCTGGTCAAGATTCGTGAACCCATACTACGAGGAGATTGAGGGGAACTTCGTCGAGGCGGCAATCGAGGATTTTGATAGGAACTTCAACACATTCATTGGAAAGCCATTCGAAGGGATCGCGAGGGAGTTCCTGATTGAGGCGAACAGAAGAAACCTCCTGCCCTTCAGCTTCACGAAGATTGGAAGGTGGTGGCACAGAGGAGAGGAGATCGACGTGGTGGCCCTGAATGAGAGTTCAAAAAAGGCCCTCTTTGTTGAAGTCAAGTGGAGCGATTTAACGTCAAGAGAGGCCGAAAAGGTTCTGAAACGCCTTGAGAAAAAGGGCGAACTCGTTGGACTTGAAGATTACGAGAAGCATTTCGGAATAATCGCGAAAAGGATTGAGGGGAAAGAAAACCTTGAGCTGGCCTTCGACTTGAGGGACTTTGAGAACACCATCACAAAACAAACAAGCCCAAAATCTTAAAAATCCACGCCAAACAGCCGCGAAGTCACCGCCTTTTCCAGAGGGCCCACCCAACGCCGATGCCTATCGCAATCCCTATGAGAAGGGAAAGGCCAAGCCAGACACCCCAGTACCTCAGTTCCTCCCTTCCGGTCGGCGGATCGTAAAGGGTGCCCGCGAAGAACACACTTCTAACGTCGTCCAGTTTCCGAACCTGTATTCCATCAAAGACCGCCCATCTTCGCTTGAAATCCGGAATTTGGGATTGAACAATCCCCGGGCAGTCAAAGGCATCAACCAGCAAATGCCGGCCTTTGTAATGAAGGCGCGGGTCATCGGAGATGAACTGTACGATAACACCGCCGTAGTCGCTCCAGTTGCAGCGCTGGAACGTGAGGTTCATGCTGTCTGAGTCATCGTTGCTTCCAAGAAAACTCAGGGAGGCACTTTTTCTGAAGGAAGCCCGAATGAAAAAGGACGAGAACTTAACGGGCTCGATCTTCAGCTCGTAGCCGTCGGGGGTTTCCAGTACCACGAAATTCGTCGGCTCCTTCGAGCGGTACAGGAAGGCTCTAAGTCCCTCCACGCGAACTGAGGCGTTTTCACCCACAATGAATTTCAAGGAAACGTTAAACCCATCCCCCTTGGAGAAACGAAGGTAGGATTGATCAACTGGAAGAATCCCGGTCAGTTCACCCCACATACTCCTGAAGTCGCAAGAGGCCATGTAACCCTTGGAAGTGCGGTACAGAATCGCCGGTGACGTGTAGTCCCCCGCCGCTTGGCTCACGATGCACTCAACCCCGTAAATCCTCCCCGAGGACGACAGGTTCATGGCAAGACCTATGAGTTGGCTCTGGTTCTCGGGGATGATTCGTACCTCAAAAACACGGATGTGTTCCTCCTCCACCCGTGCAGCTCCTCCCGGGAGTGTAACAGCGGAAACGTTCTCCACGATGAAGCTGGTGGAGTACTTGAAGCTTTCTTCCCCGTAGTACAGCCCTGCACCGACCAGGGGGATCAGAAGCAATGACACGAGTACCAAAGGGAGTACCCTCATCGAACCGCCCATAGTAACTCGAAGGAATGGGTTAATTAACCTTTCGCATGTTAAGGTCAAAGAATTCCATCACGATAATTGCCGCCAGAGATGGCGAAAACAGGAGAAAAAGGCTAAGAAGAATCAGAGCCTCCCGTTCTCCTTCAGCCACTCGCCGTACTTGGCGAGGGCATAAACAGCATCGACGCCGTCCTCGACGGTCTCGTAGACCGGGACGCCCGCTTCCCTCTCTATTCTTCTGGCCATCCTGTGCGGGTATTCTCCGCCAGGGGCGACGAAGACTATCGGCTTGCCGTACTCCCTCATCTTTGCGAGAGCGTCAACGATACCCTCGTCGAGGGCCGGGCTCTGGAATAGGGCTATGACGACGAGGACGTCAACGTTCAGGTCCTCCAGAGCGTAGCGCATGGCTATCTCGTACCTGCTCGACGGCGCGTCGCCGATGATGTCTACCGGGTTTTTATAGGACATGTGCTCCGGGAGCTCGCCCCTCTCTATGGACTCCTTGAACCGCCTGTTGGTCTCCTCGCTGAGCTCGGCGAGCTTCATGCCACTCTCAAGGAGGCCGTCACTCATCATGACTCCAGCACCGCCGCCGTTGGTGACTATCGCCACGCGGTTGCCCTTCGCCGGCTCCTGCATGGATAAAGCTTTCGCGTAGTTGAAGAGCTGGCGCATGCTCTTGGCGCTCAGGACACCGGCCTGCTCAAAGGCGGCCTCGTATATCTTGAACGAGCCCGCAAGGGAACCGGTATGGCTCGCGGCCGCTTTTGCTCCGGCCTCGGTCCTTCCCGCCTTGAGAATAATGATGGGCTTCTTGAGCGTGACCTCCCTGGCGGTGTTGAAGAACTTCCTGCCGTCCTTGACGCCCTCAATGTAGCCGGTGATGACGCCGGTCTTCTCGTCCTCGCCGAGGTATGCTATGAAGTCGCTCTCGTCGAGGTCGGCCATGTTGCCGAGGCTGATGAACTTGCTCATGCCTATCTCGTGACTCGCGGCCCAGTCGAGAATTGCCGCACCGAAGGCACCGCTCTGGCTCATGAAGGCGACCTTTCCAAAGGGCGGCCTGGCCTGCCTCTCCGGCGGGTTGAAAGTACAGTCAAGGCCGTTCTCAAGGTTCGTGATTCCAAGACAGTTCGGACCGACAACGCGGATACCCCACTTCCTGGCGCGCTTCACCAGCTCCTCCTCAAGGTCAACCCTTCCGGCCTCTTTGAAGCCGGCGCTTATGACAACGGCAGCCTTAACGCCCTTCTCCCCACACTCATCGATGACGTCCGGGACGAACTTTGCCGGAACTGCTATGACCGCAACGTCGACCTCGTCAGGTATCTCCTTAACGCTCCTATAGACCAGGAACTTCTTCCCATTGATTTCTATCTCACCGCCCTTGACGTTGACGGCATAGACCTTTCCCCCGAATTTGAGCAGTATCGACCGCATTATCGCGTTACCAATCTTTCCGGGCACGTTTGACGCTCCAATGACAGCCACACTGCTCGGATAAAACAGGAAATCAAGCTTCGGAGCCTCCATCTTGCCACCTCCGAAAGTTTTTCGGGAAGGACTATTTAAGGTTTGATATCACCGAGCGTGGGTGGTTGGACATTTTGTCCATCGGCTTCGTGTGACTCAGCCTTTACATATATAAAGTTAGCGGAAGAGCAAAAGAGTTATATTGCGGAACGCTCAAAAAACCATTAGAACGTTTAAATTGGTGAGGGCAATGGCAAAGGTGAAGGTAATCACCGACCCAGAGGTCATAAAATTAATGCTTGAGGATACAAGGCGGAAGATACTCCAGCTCCTAAGGAGCAGGGAAATGACGATCTCCCAGCTCAGCGAAATACTTGGGAAGACCCCCCAGACGATATACCACCACATCGAGAAGCTCAAGGAGGCCGGTCTGGTTGAGGTCAAGCGGACGGAAATGAAAGGGAACCTCGTCGAGAAATACTACGGAAGAACCGCCGACGCATTCTACATCAACCTCTACCTCGGAGACGAGGAGCTGCGCTACTTCGCCCGCTCAAGGCTGAAAACAAAGCTCGAAGTGTTCAAGGTGCTCGGATATGAGTTTGACGATGAGAAACTCCTCAACACCATGGACGAACTCCTAAAGAAAGAGCACGACTTCAAGACGGAGATATCTAGGGAGATTGAAGCGAACGAGGACAAACTCAAAGACTTCTCGAACGAAGACATAATACACGCCATCGAGTGGCTCGCAATGGCCAGGATGGGCCGCGACAAAGAGACGATTGAGCTCCTCCAGAAGCTCGGGAAAATACTTAAAAAGTGAGGCCCAAACTGGAAGCGATGAACCATGGCAAAGGGAATAAGGCTCCTGGTTTTGGATGTGCTCAAGCCACACCAGCCGATGGTGACTGAGCTGGCCTTAGGGCTGAGCGAGCTTGAGGGTGTGGATGGGGTTAATATAACTCTCGTGGAAATAGACAAGGAAACAGAGAACGTCAAAATAACGATGGTGGGGGACGACCTGGACTACGGGGAGATAGTCAGAACCATCGAGGAGTTTGGCGGGGTCGTCCACAGCATCGATATGGTTGCCGCCGGTAAGAAAATCGTGGAGGAAGGGGAAACTCCACAGGATAAGCTGGAGGAGTACTGAATTGAGGGAAGTTCTAATCATCACTGAACCGGAGAAAGTAAAGGTGCTCTCCGACGAAACAAGGTTTAAGATACTCCAGTTGCTCAGACAGAGGCCAATGACCATATGGGAGCTCAGCATGGAACTCGGAAAGGACAGGACGACGATATACCGACACATAAAGATGCTTGAGAGTGCCGGTCTGGTTGAGGAACTTGAAGCCCACGGAAACGAAAGAGTGTACGCAAGAACTGCGAGGCTCTTTCTGATAAAGGTGGCCGCCGACGAGAGCGTCGAGGAGTTCAGGCAGGCGTACCTCCAGGTGGAGGCCAAGAAACTCGTTCAGATCCTGGAGAAGGCTGGTTTAAAGATCAAAGACAAAAATGCTCTTGAAAAGCTCGCAAAGGAAGTTTTA
The DNA here is from genome assembly GCA_021160985.1 of Thermococcus sp. Lineage (GTDB taxonomy): Archaea > Methanobacteriota_B > Thermococci > Thermococcales > Thermococcaceae > Thermococcus. Next base: position 7,653 of record JAGHBN010000001.1, on the reverse strand, counting down.
AATGAGATCGAGCTGAAATCCCAGCCCATAATCAAGAAAATATCCCAGGCAGATATTGAGCTCACGGAGATAGAGCTCTTCCACCTCCTCAACATGCTCGTCTTTCTCCAGAGCTGTGAGCTCTGTGAAAAAGCTAAAGAGGCGAAGAGGCTCCTAGAATTTTGAGACGACCAAGGTTCAGCTCTATTGTCCGCCATTTCCCCAGGCACTATTTTACGACGGTTGATTAGCTTCTTTCCTCGCGAATCCTGGCCGTAAGAATTCAAAAATCCCAGTGAGAAGCCAGGCCGTGAAAAACATCGCCACCTCCTTCGGGACACCGCAAATATCCCCTTCAAGGAGCAGGTATTCCGCCGCAATGATAACAAGGAAAGTCGCATACAGGAAGACGTTCTGGAGTAAATAGACTTTCCCAAGTCTTCCGTTCCAGAACTCCCAGGCACGTGGAGAAACGACACCCACAACCCAAAGGAGGGCCAGAACGAGCATCGTCTCAGAGGATACGCCCCTGACCGCGAGTACTGCGAGAGCAAAGATAGCAACCGGAACCGACATCGCAAACCGAACCACTTTTCCAGGCACCACTCTCACCACCCCCAACTTTGCGAGGTTTGGAGTATTATAAAAATTTAAGGGGGGTCACCCCCTCTTCACATACACCCATGACTGCCCATGAGTATTCACAAACTCGTGGGCGGCATCCGAGATTTTAGCTGCGGCAGCTGTTGCAGATAATGAAACCTCTGGAAGAACTATTGAAACGTATTTTGTGTTAGGCAGGAGATAATATTTGCGACCCGATTTGTGGTATAGATACGTCTCAAAGTTGGAGGCAAGTGTAATTCCAGGCACTACAACGTTAGGGTAATAGTAATTGCTTTTAGTGACTATCCAAAAATACTGGTAATCTGTAGATTCCCAGTAGTCGTCCAAGTTAAATTCTTGAAACATTATACCACCTGCTGTAGACCATATAGCCATAGCTATTGGCAGTGAAAGAGGTAATGCTGGAATTCCGAGTATCCAAGCTACTATGCTGGCATCCCTGTAATTGTTACTAAATTCTAAGTACGTCTGCCTAGCATACTTTCCAGAATAATAAACGTTTATTGTATCCTGCTCCCCATACTTAATAGTCCACCGGACAATTTTGATTGTGAAATATTTGATAGTGACTTTAATCTTCACATAATTTTGTTCTGGAGAGTATAGGCCCAGTGGTGCAACTGTGAATTCCTTAACCATAGCATCATCACGAAGTGCATTCAAATCGTAAAGTTTTTGTTGAGCCTGGTCAAAATATCTAGATACCTCGCCTCGGCGGGGTTTTCTTGTAGGAATGTGCTGAACAGTTCTTCAACACTATCTTCGTTTAGTGGGGGAAGATATTGTCTATTGTGGTTGTACCAGTCCAGAAAATCCTTGTTAATTTGGTTCTGAGAAAAATCCATTAAATAATTAAATAATATGCCCTTTGAACCTGGGTAGTTATGGGGTTATAGTGTGGAGTCTCTGTGGAAAGGGCTGCCGCGCTCCCAGCCGTCACTCCGACCATCAGCAGTCCCAGCAGGGCCGCTAAGAGTGGTTTCCACTTCATGATGTTCACCCTTAATTTTTCTGTGCTACTAAATGGGGGGCGGTAAAACAAAACAGGTGATAAAGCCGGCCAATAGGCTGAAAACCCGAATTAGATAGGGAGCTTTCTTGGGAGAAGACCTCGTAATGATGATTCCTAAATAATAGTAGGAAATAACGAGAGAAAATACAAGAATGCTTTGTTCGAGTATAACCCTTGCTGGAAAAAAACTCAGGGATAAGCATATTAAGCAACCTCAAAGCGAATACAATTACACCATAAAGCGCAGCGGGTCTAAAGTACTCCACAGAGGCTTCTGTTAAAGTTACATAAGATCGCAATATCATTTTTAAAAGGCCTAATGGGACAATCAAAAACGCCATTCCTCTAATCGTATACCCTATGCTTGAAATCAAAAACAAGAACAGTGCCCCGATTAACCCCGATGCAGAGCCCCACACTGTAAACGAGAATATCTGGGGCAGGTAGAACATCCAGGAATAAAGTAAGATCTTCAGAAAGGTTTTACCTACTCCTCGCATTTAATCACCTTCTACTATTTTATCGAGTCTGTAAAGTACTAACAATGTGGGGGGCAGCAAAAACCATCCGACAATGGGTTTTATGAAGATGCCCAGCAAGGCGGGGATGTAAGCAAAGATTATTCCAATAAATAACAGTCCCACCAGGAATAGCATGCTCTTGTCACCCTCTTTTTTTACGGCGAGGGAAATGTTCCCAGTTTTTAGTTTTTCATACACAAGAGACAAGAGGAGTATCATTGAGACGACAATAACGGGAATAACTACAGCATAAATAACACCCTCCGCAACCCCTGAAATACTCCACCTGCCTCACGTGGCCTCAATCAGCCCCATTAGGGCAATAAAAGAATAAAAGTGGAAAAACCTCGGGAATTTCACCGCTTTCATCCTCACACTCCCATCCCCTGCTCTTCATGATTACGCATGTCAAACAAATTCTGGCTCCAGTTGGAGGGAGAGTTAAAGAGGGATCAAATGGACTCCTCCGCCTACCCTCCTGTTAATTTCCTGACGAGAATTACCAAGATCAGCTCGATGATGAGGCCTAAGAGCGAAAAATACTCTGTCTGGAGGGGGATGATGAAGGCGAGGCCCAGCCACAGGAGTGTGAAGGCTCCTATCGTTACCAGTTCCTCTTGTGAAGCACTGCCGTCGAAATATGCTCCAAGTGCTGTCGTTAGAATCAAGCCGCCCGTCCAAATCCAGAACCAGGGGCGTGTAACCTCCCTTGGCACGTTGAAGATGAAGGCTAGGGTCAAAATGAAGAGGAAGTAAAGGGAAAGCAGTACAAAGCTCCAGCGTGGCATGCGTTTCACCTCAAGGATTGGGTAAGTCATAGTCGTTTTTAAGCGTATAGCTGCCCATCCTAAAGTATTTTAGAACCGGTTCGTATACGTATCCTGGAGGTACCCAGCGCCAGTGATATTCCCATTTCCAAGCAAGCCACACCCACAAGCACCCATGTTCATCTAGAAGGTAGTGCCTGAATGCTATTCCTCCTGCTAGACCTACCACAGCTCCAACAATAGCGCCTGGTACATTGGCGACGTAAGCACCTATGGCAGCTCCCAGTGCAGTGGGCCCAACCTCAAGGATGAACTCCGATTTTGCATTGGAAAAGTGCAGGTGTGTGAGTTTATCACCTTTGATTGAGACAGTGTCCCAGGGTTCAATTCCATAGTGCTCATAATCTGGATGGGGGTATCGTATCATGTAGCCTTTGACAAAGTACACTCCATCCCACCAGTAGTGTCGTGGCTCGGTGGAGGCCATGATAGTGCTGGACTCCCTGTTAATTACTGGTTTTGAGGTTAACTGCTTTGTTTTCAAGCCGGGGGTAATCATGTTTATTGGGGTTCTTGTGGAGTAAGTGGCTCCAGAGGAATCTCTGACAGTAAGGAGGTACGAATCACCGATTTTGGTGGACGTTATGTGGATGACATCGGTTGTCTCGTTTGTGGTTGTGTTTTTGATTATTATCCTTGCCTCTTTGCCGTTGGTTGTATAATCGATCAATAACTCGCCAAAAATAAAGACTTGTCTGGCGGGAGTGTCTACCAGGAATTTAACTTGAAAGTCTTTTAAGAACACTACCTTTGTGTTGGAGCTTGGAGCGGGCGCCGCCATAGCATTACCTGCCGTCACTCCGACCATCAGCAGTCCCAGCAGAACCGCTAAGAGTGCTTTCCACTTCATGATGTTCACCTCCGTTGGGTTTTTGTAATATCAGCTGTGCAACTAATCTTTATAAGTTTTTCCTTTTACTTTGAGTAAATATTTCTTCTTTTTTTTCGAGTATGAATTTATTTTAACGTGAGTTTTCTATTTAGAACCAACTAAAAGAAGCCTGAGTAAAAGAGTTGCATGAGGGTGCAACAAATGTCGAAGGAAAATAATTACCCTAAACACCAACCCCATTACTCAAAATTGTTAGGCCCGCACTCTTCTTCCCTTACCCCCCACAACCTCATCGGTAAGGTAACTCCCGCCGATCACATCAACCGGGCAGATGATGGTTCCGTTTCCGTTGCTTATCTCCGCGAAAATTCCCCACGTTCTCCCAAAGACCTCAACGCTCTCGTTCACGCAATTCGCCTCATTTGAAGCCTGGAAAAGGAATTAAACTATTGAGTCCCTCCCGATTTTGTGACCTAGATAGGTAGCGTTGAGACAGGCGTTCAATGTTATCTTCCTCCGCAGGGCGTCCTCAAGGGTTGGGAAGCAGTGGTCGTCATTTATGACAAAGCGCCCACCCCCAAAGACTGTCCTGCAGTAGATAACGCCGTTGGTCTTTATCTCTGCAATCACGTTAATCGGCGGGAAGGTCAAAGGTCTTCACGAGCCGAAAGTCCCTCTGCCCTTCGGAAGAGGGCTTGAACTTGAATAGCGCCACATGGGTTACCGCGTTAGGATAGCCCGCCTTGAGCTCTGCCCCTTCAAACTCCGCCGGAAACTCAAAGTGGGCCTCGACCTCCAGCTGGTAGTTTTCCTCCGAGGAAATAAGAAAAGAAACCAGGAACAGGGAGAGAAGCCCGAGAAAAAGAAAGAGTTTCATGGTTTTCCCATCATGCCACCTCAGAACTCCAGCACCCACTTAACGGCATGCGACACCCTCTTGGCAAGTTCCAGCGCGGTGAAGTTTTCTCCCAGCTCATCTTTCACCATGTCGCCGGCTAGGCCGTTGAGGAATGCTCCGGCCGAAGCGGCCCTCAGCGGTTCGTTGCCGAGCGCGAGGAGAGCACCCACGAGGCCCGCCAGGACGTCGCCCGTTCCTCCAGTCGTCATTCCTCTGTTCCCTGTCCTATTGTATTTCCACACTTTGCCGTCGCTTATGATGTCGTAGGGACCCTTGAGAAGGACAACACCGCCAACCTGGCCAGCTTTCTCCATCACGAGTTTTCCCTTCTTCTCCAGACTTCCCTCCGGTTTTTCTCCGAACAGAATCTTGAATTCTCCCGCGTGCGGGGTCAAGACGAAGGTCTTCCCTTCCAGAACGTCCAAATCTTCGGCCACCGCCTTGAGACCGTCGGCGTCAACAACCATCGGCTTTTCACAGCGCTTTACGAACTCCCTCACGAATCTCTTGGTCTCCTCCACGAGGCCCATTCCCGGACCGATGACGACGGCGTCGGCCTTTTCCGCGAGCTTTAGGATGTCCTCAAGGTGCCCCTCCGAGAAGTTCCTCCCCCCAACAGGCCTAAGGATAACGTCCGGGTCAGTTATGCGCCTGGCCGAGTATTCCGGCATCGCGAGGTAGACCAAGTCCACGAGGTAGCCGGCCGCTTTGGAGGCGAGATACGGCGCGCCGAAGTAGTCCTCGCTCCCGCCGATTACGAGCAGCTTCCCGTTCTGGCCCTTGTGCTCGCCTTTTTTCCTCAGCGCGAACTTCGCGTCGCCGGGCCCGACGAGGTGGTAGAGCTCCTTCGGGTAGCCTATCTTGACCACGACACGCTCGAAGCCCCCGTACTCCTCCTTGTCCCACTGGAAGGTCACCGCGAAGTCGGCCTTAACGCGGACGTTGCTTGGATATCCGCTCGGCAGGTCAACGCTGACTATCTTCGCCCTTCCAGAGTACTCGTTAATTTTCTCAATGGCAGAGCGGATTGGCTCGCGCGGCTCGCCCTTTGTGCCCGCCCCTAGGAGGGCGTCAACGATGACGTCGTAGCCGCTCAGATCGAGGGACTTTATGTAGGCCGAGTCCTTCAGCACTTTGATTTTCACGAAGTCCAGGCCCTTCAGGATTTCCCAGTTGTGCCTGGCTTCCTCGCTCCTTATCTTCGCCTCGTCTCCCACGAGGAAGAGCGTGACCTCGTTCTCGAAGCTGAGATGTCTGGCCGCTACGAAACCGTCGCCGCCGTTGTTTCCGGTGCCTGAGAAGACGGCTATCTTGAGGCCCTTCCCAAACTTTTCCTCAATCGTCCTGGCAACTCCAGCGCCGGCATTTTCCATGAGCTGGTAAGGCGTAATCCCAAGCCACTTGGCGTTTATGTCCCAGATGTAAACGTCCTCGATGCGCATGAGCACCACCGGAGGGATTTGGGCATTGAGGGTTAAGGGGTTTTCCCCGAACGCCGAGATATTAAGAGCATCAGGAGGCCGAGAGGGGCTGGAATGTACCAGAGCAAAACAAACAGAAAGAGCCCGCTTTCCCCACCCCGAATTGAGACATAAGGAAGCTCAAAAACGGTGGCGGTGATGAAGTACGCAAAAAGCAATCCGCTCGGGAACCTCCCCTTTTTGAGGGCCCACAGGAGGCAAACCTCAAAGGCGCCCATGAGGACGGGATACGTTGCGAGAAAGAACCTCGGGAGATGAAGGAAGAGAGGGGCGTTGTAGAAGATCACGAAGCCGAGGATTGGATCCAGGAGGGTTATGAAGCGAAAGGCGAGGCGGAAGATCAGGATGATTGGAAGCCACGATTCCAGGCTACCCTCCATCTTCAGACCTCCCGAAAAGCCACAGAAACACCGCAAGTGCGAGGCCGATGAAAGAATAAGTCCCCACACCCATGATGGAGTTTAGGGAGCCGGCAATCAGGAAGCAGAGGAAAGCAGCCGCGATTCCGGAGTTTCCTCCCAAGAAAATCCCAAAGAGCCCGTACATGGCAAGGAATAAAGAAAGAAGGTAGAGAAGTCTAAAGGGGAGTGAGAGATCCGTTAACAACGCCAAAACACTGAGACTAATTATCACGTGGTAGAAAAGGAGGAACGACAGCCCGAACTTCATGGAAACAACGAGATAGCTTCTCAGCCCACGAGTTTTCCCCTCAGAGAGCATAGCCACTGCCACCAGATTCTTTCAGGTTCTCCCCCACGGTTTTTTCATGATAGGCTGCGATTAATATCGCAAAGAGGGGAGCGTACCAGATCACGAGCCAGGGGACAAAATGGGCGAGTACCGGCATTGATGTCTCAAAAACCGTGGATGGGAATTCAAAGAGGAGGGCAACGACAAGATACGTGGGGATGAAAGTGGACAAAATCGAGGAACCTGACGGAAGCAAGAGGAGAAATGCCTCAAACCCGGCCATGAATACGATGTAAGACCAGAACGCCCAGCCGGGAAGCCTCTCGAAGAGCCAGAAGTTGTAGGTGAGCGTCATGAATAGGGGGTAGGTAAGGGACAGCAAGCGGAACGCCATGCGCATTAGGATGGAAAGTTTGATGATATTGAACTCCATGGAACATCCTCCGCAGACTATGCTACATTTAACACCAACATCCCATATATACTTTTCCCAAGGGTAAACTTTCGTATCCGACACCAAGTGAGGGCCGGTCACCGATGCCTCCCACGCCAGGCATCGAAGAGATCAAGGATGACCATCACCACGGAGAATACTATCGCGAGTTCACCCCATCCCCCCAGTGGAAGCCTGAGGACTACTCCAAAAAACAGGAAGCTCGCGAGCAGGATTACAGCGGCGTGAATCCGCCGCCCTTTAACCCAAAGAGCCGGCGAGATCATTCCGAGCAGGATCAACGCGTATGAGAGGGCATAACACAGGGAGGCAGACGGGCCGGAGTACTGGTC
>JAGHBN010000138.1 GCA_021160985.1 Thermococcus sp. | reverse complement strand
TAGCGGTCGGGGCCCTTATAGCGGCCTCGATGAGCTTTTTGATGTCTTCCTCCGGTACTGACTTCTCCAAAAAGTAGCGCACGGAACTCCTCTTCATGATGGCATCATCAAGCTCCATGTTTTCACCCCTTAATCTCTTCACATGGATTATTTGTTAATCCTTTCCCAAACCAAAGGTTTAATAGAACCCTCCGAGAAACCTCTTAGGGTGAAACCATGTACGGATGGAGAGGGAGGCTCGGCCTTATAGTTCCCTCCTCAAACACGACGATGGAGATGGAGCTTCACGATTACCTGCCCGAGGGCGTTTCGCTCCACACAACGAGGATTCCGCTGAAGAACGTCACGGAAGAGGAGCTCGTAAAGATGAACACACTGGCAGTTGAGAGCGCCAGACTTCTCCGCGATGCGGGTGTCGAGCTGATTCTTTACGGGTGCACGAGCGGCTCGCTGATCGGCGGAAAGGACTACGAGAAAAAGCTTGAGATGGAGATAGAGGATGAAGTGAACGTCCCAGTGATAAGCACGAGCACCGCCGTGATAGAGGCCCTCAAGATGCTCGATGCAAGGGAGATAATAGTCATAAGCCCCTACACCGACGAGATTAACGCGATGGAGAAGGAGTTCCTTGAGGCCAACAGCTTCGAAGTTCTTGACATAAGGGGGTTCGGAATAGAGGAAAACCTCCAGATAGGCAGGCTGGAGCCCTACGAGGCCTACAGACTGGCAAAGGCTTCCTTCATAGAGGAGGCTGACGCCATTTTCATAAGCTGCACAAACCTCAGAACCTTCGAGATAATACATGCCCTCGAGAGAGACCTTGGTCTCCCGGTGGTGACAAGCAACCAGGCCTCACTGTGGCTTGCACTGAGGGAAATGGACGTTATGGATAGAATTCCCGAACTTGGGAAGCTCTTCACGGAGTTCTGAATTTCTTTTCCAAACTTCTTCAAATTTTTCGTCCAGCCCATCCGAAAGCCTTTTAAAATTTGACTGTCATTTCTAAGTAGTACTCACTGAGGGTGATACAAAATGGAGCTCCTCGACAAGGCAAGGGAACTCGCTATTTATACCGCATACAACACGAACGTTGATGCAATAGTCTATCTGGACGGGAAGACGGTCCAAAAGCTCATAGACGAATTCGGGGCCGAGGCAGTTAGGCGAAAAATGGACGAATACCCGAGACAGATTGAAGAACCCATCGACTTCGTGGCAAGGCTCGTGCACGCCCTGAAGACGGGGAAGCCCATGGCCGTCCCGCTCGTAAACGAGGAGCTTCATTCGTGGTTTGATTCCCGCTTCAAGTACGACGTTGAGAGGATGGGCGGCCAGGCTGGAATCATAGCCAACCTTCTGGCAAACCTCGACTTCAGAAAGGTGCTCGTGTACACCCCCCACCTGGCGAAGAAGCAGGCCGAGATGTTTGTGCCGAGGCCCAACCTGTTCTATCCCGTGGTTGAGGACGGCCGCCTCGTTTTCAAGCACCCCCGCGAGGCCTACAGGGAGGGGGATCCGATAAAGGTGAACCGCATCTTCGAGTTCCGCGCAGGAAGAACCTTCAAACTTGGAGAAGAGAGGATTGAGGTGCCGTTTTCCGGCCGCTTCATCGTTTCTGCAAGGTTTGACAGCATAAGGATTTATACCGAAGAGAGCCTCAAGAAGTTCCTCCCCATAATCGGTGAGACGGTTGATGGCGCCATCCTTTCCGGCTATCAGGGGATTAAACTGCGATATTCGGACGGGAAGGACGCCAACTACTACCTGAAGCAGGCCAAGGAGGACATAATGCTGCTTAAGAGGCACAGAAACCTGAAAGTGCATCTAGAATTCGCCTCAATACAGAACCGCGAGCTCAGGAAAAAGGTCATCTACAACCTCTTCCCGCTAGTCGACAGCGTGGGAATGGACGAGTCCGAGATAGCCCACGTGCTCAACGCCCTCGGTTATCCAAAGCTCTCGGAGAGAATTTTCACCTACAACCGCATTGAGGACACGGTTCTCGGTGGAAAGATACTCATAGACGAAATGAACCTCGAGGTTCTCCAGATACACACGATTTACTACATCATGTACATCACTCACGCCGACAACCCCCTCAGCGAAGAAGAGCTCAGGAAAAGCCTTGAGATGGCAACGACACTCGCAGCCGCCAGAGCCTCCCTCGGAGACATTCGCTCGCCCGAGGACGTCAAGGTTGGGATGAAGGTTTCCTACAACGAGCGCGGCGAATACGTTAAGCTGCGCTTCGAAGAGGCAAAGAGGCGCCTGAGAACAAGGGAGTACAAGGTGGTCATAATCCCGACGAGGCTTGTAAAGAACCCCGTCTCAACGGTTGGTCTCGGTGACACAATCTCTGCGGGGGCCTTCACGAGCTACCTCGCAATGTTGAAGGAGAAGGGGGAGCTCTGAACACCCAATATTTTTGGTACAGCACAGCGGACCAAATGCTTTTAAATATCGGTACAGCACAGTGCACCATCTCTACTCCATCAGCCCCTCAATCAGCCTCGCTTTCTCCTGGGCCTTCCTCAGGTGCTCAACGGTGACCTTGGTGTAAATCTGAGTCGTTGAGAGGTTTGAGTGGCCGAGGAGCTCCTGGATGGCCCTTATGTCAACGCCGTTTTCGAGCATGTGGGTCGCGAAGCTGTGTCGGAGCATGTGCGGCGTAACCTTCACCCCTGCACGCTCGCCGTATTTCCTTAGCAGGTACCAGACCGTCTTTGTGGAAATCCTGTCCTTCTTTTCACGCTTCTCCTCAACAAGCAGATACTCGCTGTCATCGTCCCTCATTTCGAGATAAGAGCTAATTTCGTTCAGAAGGAATGCAGGTATCGGGACAACCCGGTCTTTGGCGCCCTTTCCGCCCCGCACAACGATCAACGACCTCTCAAAATCTATATCCTGTTTCTTCAGGTTGCAGAGCTCACTCACCCGAAGACCGGCACCATAGAGGAGCAGAACGATGAGCCTGTCCCTCTTCCGGGTCGGGGGAATAACAGAGAGTAACTTCCGGACTTCCTCCCTGGTCAGAGCCTTGGGGAGGCTCTTTGGAACCTTCGGCGGTTTCAGCTTCTCGGCCTCCTCATCGTAGCCTTCAAAGCGGAAGTAGGCCCTCAACGCCTGAACAACGAGGTTTAGGCTCTTGTTTGAATAGCCCCCCTTTCTGAGCTTTGCAAGAAAACGTAGGGCAGAGCGGGAACTCAGCTTCCCGCCCCATTCGAGGTATCTCCTCACGTAATACGAGTACATCCTAACCGTGTTGGGGCTTTTGCCTTCGAGATCGAGGTACGTCTCAAACTCCTCAATGACTTCCTCCATATTAGAGCCCCTGTATGAAGCTTTCAAAGGTATCGGGCTTTACTTCCTTTTCTTCAGGTTCTTCAGAGGGCTTCTCCTCCCGAACCTCAACCTCGGCTTCTTTGGGCTCTTCGCTGGCTCCCGCTTTATTCTCCCCTTGGGCCTCTGGGCTCGGAGGTTCTTCCCCCTTTATACAGAGGCTGAGATAGATCGTCCTCAAAAGCTCGTCCAAAATGGTCTTGTCCTCCGTGAAGACGTATCCCTGGCCGACGATTACCTTGCCCGCCAGCCCAAGTCTCTGAACGGCAAGGGAAATTATCTCCTCATCCGGAACTGGCTCTGCCGGGAACAGGGATTTCCAGGCCTCTTCAAGAGAATATACATTCTTGGCGTTCTCAAGGAGTGTCCTCAGACCTTCGTTTTCCTCAGCCAGCCTCTCCTTCTCGGCCCGGAGCTCTTCATATGAGGATTTGAGGGACTCGTATTCCTCTTTAAGGCGCTGGTACTCCTCCATCAAGTTTTCGTATCTGCCCTTAAGGTCAAGGGCCTGAGTCCTAAGGCTAACGTACTCGGGGAGAATCTGAAGGCTTTTGAGACCCGCTCTGACAAGCGTGTTCTTGAGCTCTTTCCTGACAAGCTCCACATCAACGTGCTCCAGGTCGTGACCGAGTGGGAGCTTCATTCTCTCAATTTTGCCAACCATCTCACTTAGCTCGTTGAAAAGCCTCTCCGCAAGGTCCCTTCCAACCCTGTCGGCATCGGTGGCTATGATGAGCAGGTCAGCACCGGCCGCAGCGCTCTTTGCAATCTCAACGTTCGTCGTCGGTATTATTGAAGAAACCGTGATGTTGTATTCACTCCCCAGGGCCAGGCCCTGAAGGGCTTTGCTTACGACCTCAACGTCGCTAGCACCTTCCACCAGGATTCTAACGTCAACTATGGCCATTCCCATCACCTCACGGGGTCGTTACCCCTTTGAAAATAGGGCGAGGCCTTTAAAAATCCTCCCTCAGCTCGGCATCAAGGCTGGGCTTCTCAAGGACGACCCTTCCATCGGGCAGGAGCGAGATGCTCAGCGCGTGGATTTCAACGCCAGCTTCCCTGGCTTCGGTCAAAAGGCGCGCTATTTCAGGGTCGCCGTTCTCATAGGGTCTGAACTTCTCGACTCCAGGCATAGCACCTATGAAGAAAATCATGGCCCTCTTTCCCGAGCGGGCTAGCTCGATGAGTTCTCTGACGTGCTTCTGCCCCCTGATGCTCGGGCAGTCCGGGTACATCGCATACTCTCCCCTTTCGCCCCCGCGCAGGACGGCGCTCTTCATCTCGGCGTAGACTTCACCTTTGGGGCACTCGAAGAGGTAGTCGAGGCGCGAGTTCCCGATGCGGACTTCCTTCCGCTTTATCCCGCAGTCCCTCAGCCAGGGCACGAGGTTCAGCTCAACGGCCTTTTCGAAGGCCTTTGCCTGAGTCCGGGTATCTATTATGGCCCCCTTCCCGTCAAGGTCTTCGAAGGCTATAAGAACAAAATCGGTCTTCCCTCCGCTCTTTGGCGTGCAGAATGCCCTCCTCCCCGGAACCATGAACTCCTCAAGCCGGCCGGTGTTCGTTAGGAGAGCCCTCCGCTCCTTACCATCAACCTTCACCAGTGCCACGAAGCGGTTGAGCCTCTTGAGAAAGGTGCAGGGAATTACATTGAGTTTCAGCAGGGTTGTCATTTTCAATCCCAGAGGTTATCCGGGGGAGGGCTTTTAACGATGGTGGCCTATCGGATGTGGTGGGACCATGATGCCGGAGGAGTTTATCAGATACGCGTTCGAGGAGAGGATAGAGGGAATAAAACGCCTCCTAAGCGGAAAGTTTGGCCCGGAGGTTCTAATAAGTTTCACACGGCACAACGCGGCGATAATCACCTGCGGGCCTGCTGGGGCGAACGGTTCCATCAAGGGTGTTGGCTTCATACACAGGGCAGAGCTTCTTACGGAGACGCTCGAGAAGATGAAGGAAGAGCTCAGGAGGCCATACAACCCACTAAGCGCAGGCAGGTTTCTCTTGGAGGAAATCTACGTGAAAGACCGGGTGGATTTCACGAAATTAGTGTCCCTTGAACTCGCCAAAAAGCACACATGGAAAAACCTAACTGAGGGGCGGAAAGAGGCAACGATACTCTTCTTCACTCCGCCAAGCACGTCCTACGAGGTCAGATGCAACGTGGAGATACACGAGGATGGCCCCGTGTGGGAGTACACCAACGCCCTCCACGACATCTTTCACAGGCCGAAAAAGCCACGGGACTGGAGCAGAACCCCGGCATATCTCTTCAAGATCCGTGAGATATACGACAAGGGCGAGGATAAAATGGGTGTTAGGATCTACCCCTAAGGCAACCAGATGTAAATCCCACCTAAAACCTTAAATATTCCGGCCATGAGCATTTAGATGAAAATCTTAACGAAAGAGGTGGTTGGAATGGTGGACTTTGAACTGCTCAAGAAGATTGTTGAGGCCCCTGGTGTTTCTGGCTACGAGTTCCTCGGCGTCAGGGACGTTGTAATCGAGTCCTTCAAGCCCTACGTCGACGAGATAACCGTCGACAAGCTCGGCAACGTTATCGCCCACAAGAAGGGCAAGGGCCCGAAGGTCATGCTCGCGGGGCACATGGACCAGATTGGTCTCATGGTGACCCACATAGAGAAGAACGGATTCCTCCGCGTTGCGCCGGTTGGCGGTGTTGACCCGAGGACGCTCATAGCCCAGAGGTTTAAAGTCTGGGTCGGCCCGAATGAGTTCGTCTACGGTGTCGGTGGAAGCGTCCCGCCGCACATCCAGAAGCCCGAGGAGAGGAGCAAGGCCCCGACCTGGGACCAAGTCTTCATCGACATCGGCGCCGAGAGCAAGGAAGAGGTCGAGGAGATGGGTGTCAAGGTCGGCACAGTCATAACATGGGACGGAAGGCTTGAGAGGCTTGGAAAGCACAGGCTCGTA
>JAGHBN010000003.1 GCA_021160985.1 Thermococcus sp. | reverse complement strand
TTTTAGATATAATGTGCCTTATATCTAAAACCTGTGAACACTTGTGTGCATTTAAATAAAATGAAAGATTCGGGCAAGGTCAAACCCTCTCATTAGACTGCGATGGGACGAGTTTGCTCGGCAAGAAAACAATTCTGGCTGGAGTTACGGTGTAATACCATGACCTCAGAGTGTATTCAACAAAGGGGCATCTGATTATGATGAGTTTTCTTTTGATCTCGCCTCCTGTGGCTTCTACTTCGAACTTGAACAGGTTGAGGGCGAAGCTGTTTACCATCTCTGTAGTGCTTGTGGGGAATATTTTGGTATTGAACGGTATGAGGAGGTTGGTATTTTCGCCCTTTGAGAAAACCCTGATAAGTGCGGGGATTAGTACGGGAAGTTCTTTGGGGTATTTGACCCCATACAGGTCGAGACCCAGAACAAGGAATAGGGTGTTGCTCTTTGCCTTTAGTTCTCCCCTAATCCTGCCAACGATGATCTCTGCGTCCTTTGTTTTGATAGAAATGTCGGGATTTAGCTCTTCTTCAAGGAAGGGATTTATGGAAACTATATGGTCACTTTTAAAGACCTCTGAGGCGTCGTTGTATATTGATCCGAGGTATTTTAAAATGGAAAAGTACGTGTCCTGGAAAGAGATAATTACAAACTCTTCATAATCCTCTCTCAGCCTTTTTATTAAGTGGTAAAGCACGCTTTCGATGTCGCTTCCTATTTGGTGGTTGAGGAATGTTGGGCTTATTTTTTTCGACGCTGCGGCTATTAATTCGAGGGGGTCCATAGATCATTCACCGTAAATCCTTCTGATCCGCTCTACCAGCTCTTCCAAGGAGTTGACGTCTGTTCCTTCCCCAAGCCGACCCCTGAGCTTGTTTATAATCACCATTTCTAATAGCCGGGCACTGTAGTCTCCAAAGAGCTTTGAAACAGCGTTTTTGAACTCCTTTGGGTTTTCGTACGCGGCCTCCAGCCCCTTGTTCATGGTGACCTTGAGATGGGCGTCCAAAACGGCCTCCAGGCCTGGAGCCACCTCTTTGAGGGCCGAGGAGATGGCTTTAACCAAAATCTCTTCCCCTTTACTCATAAATCTCCACCCCCCTGTCGGTGATTTCGTATCTGCGTATTTCTCTTGAGTGATTTGAGGCTCTCGCTTTCACAACAGCCATTCTGCGTTTTATGTTTCCGTCTTGGACTTGGTACTTAAGCCCGATTATGACGTCCATCATGGTGCTCGCTCCTGTAAACGGCACCACCTCAAAATCGGTTTCCTCATTTAACGTGAAGTATGTGGTCGTCCTGTTGGCCTTTGTCAGCAAGCCAAGATATCTGAGCATTTTTGTAAGTTCTTTCTCATCCATATGCTGCCGTAGGGATGTCAAACTGTCTATCACAAGGACTTCTGGCTTAAACTCTTCTATTATCTCCCTGATCTTTAGGAATGTGTAGACTGGGGTCCTGCTCTCTGGAACCCATGTAAAGACCTTGAGGTTCTCTTTCATGGCCTCTTCTATTGGCATGCCGTAGTTCTTGGCAGCCCTTATTATCTGATCCATTGGCTCCTCAAAGGAGATATAAACAGCTTTCCTCCCCTGCAGGGCGTTAGCTACAGCAAAATGCAGAGCGAAGGTGCTCTTTCCGGTTCCTGTCATGCCGACAAGTAAAACGCTTGATCCTTTGTAGATTCCCCCGTTGAGCATCTCGTCGAGCTTATCGATGCCTGTGGTGATTTTTTCCGTGGTATACTCTATTTCTTCCCTCTTGAGTTCAGGAATCGCCAGGAATTCAATTCCCCTGCTGGTTATCACGTACTCATAGTGGGCCTTTTCGAGGCTTCTCCTTCTCATTTTTGGGATTTCCATTACCCTTCTCGTGACTTCTCCAAAGGACTCGTACCTGAGAATGAGAACTCCATCGACCACAAACTCCTCGACACCGTATCCTATTTTTTCTGCTCCTGCCGGTTTTTCGGCAATCAGAAGAGCAATTGCGTTCTGGGCCTTTACGAACCTTCCAAGCATCGTGTGGAGGAGTATTCTTGTCTTCTCAATGCCCAACGGTTGGGCAAAAACGCTTATAGAGTCAAGAACAATCCTCTTTGGTTGGAAATTTGCGAGTTCCTCTATTACGAGCCCTAGTTCCTTGTCTAAGGCCTCCCCACCGACTGTAACGAGGTCTATGAACTTAAAGAGCCCTCTGTTTTCGAGCTCTTCGAAATCCATTCCCAGCCCTCTCATTGACTCGTAAAACTCTTTCTTGGTTTCTGCAAGCGAGATGTAGACGCCCTTTTCTCCGAACTTCTTGGCCCCGTTGTATAGAAATGTGGCCGCAAATATGGTTTTTCCGGCCCCAGGCTCTCCAGCCACCAGGATTAGGGAACCCTCCGGGAAGCCGTCTCTGAGGATGTATTCATCGAAATATTCGATTCCCGTTTTGGTCATTTTCTCCCCACCAAGGTGTACTTTAACGTGCCTAAAACATTTAAGCTTTTCTTCAAAATGCTCACTTCCCCTTTGATTCCTTCTTAAAGTAGTAGATTTTTTGGAAATTTAACTGTTTTATAATGTCATTTTTTTTACTTTAATTTATCGCGTTTAAGTGGCACCAAAACAGCAAAAACAAAATTAACTTATTGAATAGTTTAATAGAAACTTTATGATTACTCATAGTTTTAACTATTTTTGAAAGTAAAAATCCACTGAAAATTTTGAGAGATAAATGGGGCATGAATTAGGTTGACCTAAATCTCAAAGCGGTAGGAAAACGGTCTAATGGCCGAATACTGGACAATTAAACGTGTTTTCTTGGAAGAACCGGATCACATCTCTTCTTCGCCGGGAGTTTTTGGAACCTCGTTCCCCTGGGGGAGAATTATGAGTTCTCTTCCCTCCACCACCATCTGCGCGACTTTCTTTCGGGCCGAACTCAACGCCCTCCATACCGTACCCCTGGACACTCCCATTCTCTTTCCGGCTTCCTCCTGGGTAAGCCCCTCATAATCCACCAGTCTGAGGGCCTCAAATTCTTCATAGGTCATGAAAATCGGAGGTTTCGGCTGTCCTATTGGGGGTAGGGCCGGATAGAAATGTCTAACCCGTGGAATGAACCCTATCATCCTCATTTTCCTTCTCCGTCCCCTTCCACGGCCCCAACCACGAGCACCCATCGGCATGGCAATCAGAAACCGTTGAGCTTTGGGGTTTATAGACTTTCCCCCGCCCAGTAAGGGTTATAACACCCTCCGCTAACCTTCTGGTGGTGAGAGATATGGAGTTCCGTTTAACCGAGAGAAAGATAGGCTGGCACAAAGACTTCGACAGCTCACACTTTCTTGTCCTCCCATACGAAAGTAAGTGCCTCCGTATACACGGTCACACCTACAACGTTGACGTGGAGATATGGGGCGACCTCAACGAAAACGGCATGATATTTGACTTCAACCACCTCAGCAGGCTCATAAAGCTCCTCGACCACAGGATCATTGTGAGCGAGAGCTGGGTTGTTGAGAGAAAGGAGGGCAGAATAATCATTGAAAAGAACGGAAAACGGCTGGAGCTTCCCGAGAGCGAAGCGGTGGTTCTCGATAAACCCAACGTTACGGCGGAATACATAGCCGAGTGGTTCGCCGAGAGGATAGCCGAAAAGGCGGAAGACAACGTTAAGAAAATCCGGGTGAAAATCTGGGAAGACCCGAGGAGCTACGCTGAGGTAACGTTGGAGCGGTGATCATTCTAATAAACTGAAAAATGCTAACAGCGATTTTCCCTTTTTTCGGGAAGTGCTTCTTCGATCCCACAATCTTCATAGACTTTTGCGAGCATCTCTCCGGCCTTTCTCTTAAGTTCGCTGAAATACTTCTCACTGAAAGTTTCTTCCGCTTCGATAGTTAGCATGTAGGCGGTTTTCATGTATGCTGGACCCAGCTCACAGCCAGATTTTTCCACAATTTTCTCCGCTATGTCCACAAGATATCCTACGAACGAGTGCAGGAGCCGCCGGTAATCGCTCTCGAAGCCGTTTTCATTCAGCCATCCCTTGAGGGTCAGGAAGACCTTAAACGCCGGCACCTCTACGTTTTCGTCCCCGTAGCGGCGGTACCTGATGAGGAGGTACTGGAATACCGACATGAGAAAATTTCGGACATCCCTCTTTGTTCCACCGTTTTCCGCGACAAACTCTTCGAATTCCCTTAAACCGGTTTTCCCGCTGTCCAAAAAGGCCAACAGCGCCGTTGCGTAGGGTGTTGAATATTGGGAGAAGTCAACTCCGCTGAATTCTGGAATTTCTGGGAAGATACTCATTATTACCCTTTTTGTGTCCATGCGTTTCACCCAAATCGTTAAATCGGAGGATGCTTATTAGTCTTGAGGTGGTATCATGAGATTCTCGAAGGGTAGAAATTTCATGTTCAGGGTTCCCGAGGGCAGGGAACTGGTGGGCTTTATCAACGAGTTTGCAAAGAAGAACAACGTTCTGATCGGGACGGTGAGTGCTATTGGGACCCTTAGGAACCCCAAAATTGGCTATTTTCTGGAAACGGAAAAAAAGTACAAAGTTATGGAGCTGTCGGGAGTTTACGAGCTCGTTTCACTTTCAGGAAACATAAGTCTCAAGGACGGTGAGTCCTTCGCCCACATCCACGTTGCGCTCGGCGATTCGGAGGGGAAACTTTGGGGAGGGCATCTCGTCGAGGGAGAGGTCTTTGTCGCTGAAGTTTACATCCAGGAACTTCTGGGCGAGCCGCTTGAGAGGAAGCCGCAGGAAAATGGGCTGACGCTGTGGGATGCCGAACCTCTGTGAAGCCAAAACAGAAAAGTCAGAAGATGGAGTTCAATCTCCCACCATCCACCGGGATCACGGCGCTGGTGATGTACCTTCCAAGGGGTATCGGCTTTGCGTAGTCCTGCAGGGCCTCTTCCACGCTTTTTCCTTCTCTCTTGGCCCTGTTCATTGCGAATGGCCTTTGTTAAATGGACGGCGCGGTAGAGGAGCAGACCCTGAGGGCTATATTGTTACCCCTAGATCCCCTCGCGAAACTTTATCGAGATCAGGGCGTAGTGCCAGGTAACTATGGCAAAGATCCCGATGAATTCGGCGATGGCGACACCTTTGAAGGTATTGAAGGCCCACCTTGCGAGAATCACTTCCGTAATGAAGAGCAGGGTGGTGAAAGCCCCGAATTTTTTCTGACCCTGAAGCCACAGACCGATCCCGGTTGTCAGATATCCGAGACTGGCGCAGATGAAGAAGCCCCAACTGACGTGGTAGTGCGGGCTCGTGCCCTCCGGGAAGACCGCTATTCCCGCCAGAAAGACCAGGCCCGCAATGAAGACGCCGGCACCTATCTTCGAGACGGTATTCTTGAGCTCACCGAAGAGTCCCAGCACGTAATAGATGGCCAGCATTGCCGATATAAGCAGTGGAGTGTTCATTACCCAGTTGTAGGCCAGTCCGACCTTTCCTAGGTCGCTTATTGCGTTGTCCGTGAGTCTCCACCACGACCGGTTTATGATTATCGCCGCGCCTATTCCGCCGAGGGCAATTGGGGGAGAAAGGATGCCAGCCCATAGCTGGCTCTTTTTCATTCGCGGTCACCCCCCATGGAAGACTCGGTAGTGCTGGACGTACTTCTCCTTCTCCAGCAGGAAGTCGTCGTCCTCCGGGTAATACTTAGCTATCTCCGGGTTCTCACCGACGAACTTTTTGATGGACTCCATCGAGTCCCATATCGTGACAAGAAGGAAGTGGGCAACGTCTCCCTCATCTTCCCTCGTGAAGTAGAGCTTTAAAATTCCGTCCACGGAACCGTAGTCAGGAACCGCCCTCTCGATGAGGAAGTTTTCATACTCGTCAGCTTTTTCGATCGGCACCCTCCCGTGCCAGAGCCGCATAACTGCCACCGAAATCACCCCAACATTACCCTTGATGACATACTATAAAAACCTCCCGGGGCGTTACCGGGTAAGTGCCCACTTGGCGCTCTTCAAAAGACTCACGACCGCGATAACGCTCGCAAAGGCCCAGAGAGCCATGATAACCGCAACCCCAAGCTCCGGCAGCACGAACGTTTTGATTGAAGTGGACACGGTTGCAGAGACTATGAAAACTCCTGCAAGTTCGGTGAGCCTTCTAAGTTCGGGCCTGTATTCCATAATCTCAATCTTTCCATGCTCTCGGGACTTCTTTAGGGCGCAGTACAGCAGGAAAAATGTGGCCGCGTAGAGAAGCCAGATTGGGGCCTGGGCGGAGACCTTGGGGAGGGCTTCCCTTCTCAACAGGGAGCCGAAGATGATGTAGTATGCCAAGAGGACAATGAACAGTGGTTTTAGCTCCTTCGACGTTGGAAGGAGCTCCTTCATATCATGACGTCCCCCTTTAAAACGCTCCAACCACAG
Organism: Thermococcus sp.; assembly: GCA_021160985.1. GTDB lineage: Archaea > Methanobacteriota_B > Thermococci > Thermococcales > Thermococcaceae > Thermococcus. The sequence goes on along the minus strand of JAGHBN010000003.1, from coordinate 3,695 downwards.
GTAGATTAGTATGATCAGGAACGCCGAGGAGGAGAACGTGGAGAGGAGCGAATGGAGCGGAGTGGGGGCGTTTGAGGATTCGACGATGCCGAGGAGTGCGGTAGTAATGTACGGATGGCTGAGCACGATATCTGGGAGAATCTTCCTCCCCGAAGTCAGGAGCTCCGCAACTCCAACCGGGATTATGAACGACATGAACGGGTGCCAGAAGAGCACCACGACGAGAACCTCAAAGATTCCAACGCCGCCGATCTTGAGAAAGGAGCCCCACTCAGGGTTCCACACAACTTTGGTTATGTACGCCTCGTAGAGGCCGAGGAGTATCCCTGCGAGGTAGAGGGTTTCGAACCTCGGTCGTCCAAAGCGGTAGGCGATTCCCGCGAGAACCAGTGTGTGGAGGCCGTAGAGGGGGAGGAGGGAAATTATTCCCCAGGGCGTGAAGTATGGATAGAGGTATGAGGCCACCGTCACCTCGGCGAAGAAGACCGACAGCGATGCGAGGAGAAACCAGAAAAAGTACCTCCGCATTCCCTGCTCGCTCCTCGGGTGTTTAATATGGGTGTTTATCGGGCGCATGGCTGTACTCCACTTACAGATAGTTTTTCAGGGTGAAAGACACAAACCCCAGAGCCAGTACTGTGAGTATCATGACCACGGCGGTTTCCATGGCCGAGTACTCTCGGAGTTCTCCCCTCTCGCGTTGGAACCTCTCAGTCCTTTCGCGGGCAAGGGGGTCGGACCTCTTGATGGTGACTTGGTCGGGTAACGGGCCGCGCATAGACTCACCGTTGTTTTCTCCGCTCTAGACTATTTTTAACATCCCGCTGGCAGTATGGTAGAACCTTAACTTTTGACGGAGGGTGCTCACGAAAAATGTGGTGAAGAGGAAGGGTTTGGTTCACCAACCGCCATCTCGGCCGTATCCGCCGCCTCTGCCGCGGCCGCCGCCCATTCCGCGGCCCATTCCGCGACCTCTTCCCATTCCTCCGCCTCTTCCCATACCCCTGCCCATACCGCGTCCCATTCCCATGCCGCCACCGGGGCCCATTCCCGCTCCTCCCTGGATTCCGGGCTGGAGCTCACCGCGGAGGAGGGCCTCAACGGCTTCCCCAACGGTCATGGTTGGTGGGGCGGAGTACATCCTTACCCCTGCCGCCTGGAGGACGCCGTAGGAGTTCGGCCCGAACTGGCCGGCTATTACGGCATCGGCTCCCTGATCTATGACGAACTGGGCCGCTGTGACTCCAGCTCCCCTCGGCTGGCTGTAGCCTGGGTTCTGGACGACCTGGACGTTTACTATCTCGCCGTTCTCGACGTCAACTATGGTAAAAGTGGGCGTTCTACCAAACGCCGGGTTCACCCTGTCGTCGAGTCCTCCGGTTACAGTTGAGACTATAATCCTCATTCACGTCACCTCCAGATGAATTAGGAAAACCGAACTTAAAAAAGTTTGCATAAGCTCAAAACAGCCGTCCCCATCCCCAGAAGCGGCGCCCCAGGAAAGACCTGAGGAGCAGGAGTATTGCCAGCCCCAGGGCGTATGGAAGTGCCACGAGGAAGAGCTTGAACAGGAAGTACAGGATTCCAAGCAGGAGTAACAGGTCAATTATACCGTAAGCACTGCCAAAGGGGCTGAATGGATAGAACCCGTATCTCCCCCTGCTGTAGCCCCTTCCCATTCCTCTTCCCATACCTCTTGGCATTCTTCTTTCCTCCGTGCGGTCTCAAAGCTTGCGCTCATAAGAGAAAAAGAAAAGGCTTCACCACCAGCCGTAGAGCCAGCGGAGAGCCCTTCTGCTGGGCTGGCCTGTCCAGGGGCAGTAACCGAGCCTTGCACCCCAGCCTCTGCCACCTCTGCCCCATCCACGGCCCCATCCGCGTCCTCTTCCCCAGCCGCGGCCCCAACCTCTGCCCCAACCGAAGCCGTAGGCCGGGTAAGCCGGGTAGGCCGGTGCGGTTGGAGCTATTGGAGTTGCTGGAGTCGCTGGAGCAGTGGGGTATGGCCCGTAAGCTGGTGCTGGGGCCGTGAACTGGCTGGCGCTTCCGCTGACCACTGCCTTTATGGCCTCCTCTACCGGGGTTCCCGGGGCGACCTGGTAGAGCCTTATCCCCGCGGCCTGTATGGCTCCGAGGGCGTTCGGGCCGACCTGTGGTGCCACTATTGCTTCGACGCCCTCGTTGATGAGGGTCTGGACGGCCATCGGGCCGGCTCCTCCGCCGGCCATGGCGGCGCCGTTCTGGATGACCTTGCTGTTGATGACGTTACCGTTCTCGTCAACGTCCGCTATGAGGAACGCCGCGGCCCTGCCAAAGACGGGGGCAACGGTGTCCTCAAGTCCACCACCGTTGGTTGGTATCGCGATCCTCATATCCACCACCTCACTTCTTCTCTATTATTTTGTGCATATGCACAGCATTTAAAGTTTTCGGTTGCCCTAACATGGGGAGGTTGGTGCCTCACCGTGTTTCTCTGCTCTTCAACCGCCTCATGTAGAACTTCTTCCCTTCATATTCCAGCTCTATGAGCTTGTTTTCCCGAATCAGCTTTTCGATGATGCTCCAGTCGGCGTTCGCCTTCCGCAGGAACTCTCTCACGGCGTCTTCCCTCATTGGGTGGACGGCGGTGATGCTGAGTAAATCCTCCTCCACGTTTCCGGTGAATGCAAACGCGTTTCCCTCGTAGCCTATGAGGTACTCCACACGGTCTTCGCCGAGGGCTTTGCTGAAGGCCTGAAAAGCCCTGTTAATGACTTCCTCTCTCGCGGGCCTCACCCATGGCTCGGCCGGGGGCCTGGTGGGGACGGCTATGTAGGCCGTGTCTGGCTTTAGCTCCCTTAAAAAGTCCGCTATCCTCTCGAACTCATCTCCGTAGTCCACGTTGTCTATTAACATGGTTTCAGTCACGAGCTTTCCTCTGAACTCCTTCCTGAACTCAAGCATCCCCTCAAGGATTCTCTCCAGGCTCAGACTCTTGTGAGGCCTGTCAATTTTTCTCCAGGGGGCCTCGCTGACGGCGTCCACCTTCAGCGAGACGAAGTCCAGCTTGAGAAGGTCTTCCCTAACGTCCTCACGCCAGATTAAGGAAGCGTTTGTGAGGGTGGCGAGCTTTATCCCGAGCCTTCTGAGAAGGTCTATCTCCCTTCCAAGGTTGGCATCGAGCGTTGGCTCTCCGTCGGGGACGAAGGTTATGTAATCGATTTTCTCCCCCCGTTCCAGGGCTTCGTTGACTTTCTCGGAGACTTCCCTGAATATCAGCTCCGGGTCGTAGAAGGCCCTCCTCTCGATTTCCATCCTCAAAGTTCTCCCAATCTGGCAGTAAACGCAGGCGTATGTGCAGACCTTATCTGGAATGTTATTCACTCCAAGGCTCTTTCCGAGTCTTCTTGAGGGAACCGGGCCGAATGCTATCATATCACCACCGGGATTAGGTTGGCCTAAAAGCGTATAAGGTTTTTGAGCCCATTCTCCCATATATCGGGGGGTGTACGGGATGCCAAAAACGGAACCCTTTGAGAAGTTCACGGAGAGGTATGAGGCTTGGTTTGAGAGGCACGGATACGCTTACCTCTCCGAGCTTGAGGCGGTTAGAAAGCTTCTGCCGAAGGAAGGGAAGGGGGCGGAGGTAGGCGTTGGAACCGGCCGCTTCGCGGCACCGCTAGGGATAAAGCTCGGCGTCGAGCCTTCGAAGGCCATGG
>JAGHBN010000185.1 GCA_021160985.1 Thermococcus sp. | reverse complement strand
CATTGGAATTGCTCTTAGGCCTGTGGGCAACGGGGTATATGCACCAGCATACTACGTGGTAGAGGGAGCAAAGCCCGAACAATATGCCGTTTTCCAGAAGAAGTTTGCGGAATTCACTCGGAGGCATGTTAGGGCGAAGGTTTCGGATCTCAAAATTGCTTCGACAATAAACCCCAACGTGGACTGGAATTATGCTGGTACTATAGATTGGATAACCCACAGTGTCTCTTATCTCGAACTGCAGAAGGGATACTTAGAGTTCGAGGGATGGTATTACTATTATGTGGTTGATGAAAATACTGTTGAATACTACGGGAGGACAAAGATTAGGGGTGATGTATCCTCCTCAGGAGTGGCAGTCAAAGACATATCTCTACATGTGAGCCGTGGCTACTCACATGAAACAATTAATGACTTCCTTCCGGACGGGCACATTGGTCCTGTCACGAGTTATCAGGAATCAATAATGGTGGAGCTCGATCCGGAAAAAATTGCCAAGATAAGTGCCAGTGCGGGTTATTCAGTAAACACCAATGATGGTTATTACTTCAGAATTGACACACACACCGGAAATCCAAATGACTATGTTGATTTCCATGCATATGATTTCAAGAAAAAATCTCTGGGACTTGATCCTCCTGCCTGGGGTCATTCTTTCTACTTGATAACAGCAGTTACTATGAAGACGACTTCAACGGGCACTGCATGTTATTTTGGGGTTTTCAACTACAAAGTGAATGCTCAGTTCTATTTTTTAACATGGGGTGCAGACGTGATAACAAAATCTCCAGAGCCCGTAGAGGCTTCCGTATTCGTCTATCCACCACGCACTGTATTCAGTGGGTAATTGTCAGATGAGAATGAATGATGATGAAGACCACAAACGCCATTATTGCGATACTTTATGGGGCTTTTCTCTCCCTTTCGTTTTTGTACTTTATCTTAGCGGGCTCGGCTATCGTTGACTACACAGGGATTGATAAGCACCTACCTTCCCAACTAACTTCAATCATTGTGGCGCTCATCTCTTCCCTCCTATTCACTGCTCTCTCCTCGATACCCTTGGTGCTCACGAAGAGAAAAGGCATAAGAAAAGCTGTTTTCGTTCTGTTTTTGGTGAGTTTCACGTTCTACTCAATTATCGTTTGGTTCTTCCTTGGTTTCAAATAGCCTTGGTTGATTCCGACGAGTATAGAACAAGAGGGCATGATAATCGGATATCATGCTTTTAGGATTGGCGCCGTTGATTGCTCCCAGAATGGACAAATAGTCATGGATTACTAGATGAGATAAAACAAAAGAGTTAAAGCCCCATCCTCTTCCTCACTACCTCCAAAGCCCTCTCAGCATCGCTCTTGAACTCAGGATAGCCAAGCTCCTCCATTGTCTCTGGTAACGGAACGCCGAGCTCCTCATGCCAGCTCCTGAGCCTGTAGAACTCCCTCCTGGCCTCAAGGAAGTCATTGTAGTCTATGAAGGCCGTGTTGCCCTTGGCCGGCCCATCTGGTTCTGGCTCCCACCAGCGCGGCGGAATCGTGTCGTCGAGCGGCGGAGTTACCCAGCCGAGGGCGTCGTGTATCCTTGCTATGCTCTCGACGGCCTGTGCAACCTTCCTGAGCCCCTCAACCGTCCACTCCTCGCCGGTTGCCAGCGAGTAGAACCTTGCAAGGTCTTCCATCTTGTAGGGCACGAACTTGCAGACACCGAGCATGTCGGTGATGTAGCTCTCGTCCCTGCCCTCGATGAGTGACGGGACAAGCTCCTTGGCCGGCCCCTGGTTCGGCAGCTGGTGAGGCCTCGGCCAGCCCCTCAGATGAGAGGCCCCGACGTCGGCCGTGGCATAGCTGAGGGCGTAGGTCCTCCTTCCGCGCGGGTCCCAGGCTGGACTTTCCATGCCCTTCACGTGCACGGCGAACTCGCAACCTCTACCCAGGCGCTCGCAGGCCCTCTTTACGCCGTCCGCTAAAATCGCCCCGATTCCCTTTCTCTCGGCCATCAGCCTGATGAGCCTCTCCTCGGCCTCCTCGTCGCCGAAGCCCTTTACCGGGAAGCCTATTTCTTCCTCGCTGAGGAGACCCCTCTCAACAAGCTCGAAGAACCAGGCTATCGTGTTGCCCGTCGCTATGCTGTCGAGGCCGAGGTTGTTGACGAGCCAGTTGAAGTAGGCAACGGCAGGGAAGTTGAAGACGCCCGTTGCCGCTCCGAGCATAGCTATGCTCTCATATTCCGGCTTGACGCGGATTTTCCTGCCCTTGTATTCGACCTCTACGTAGCGGGCGCACTTTATCGGACAGCTCTTGCCGTGGACAAACCACTCGGGCTCGACCTCGTATTTCTTGACCTCGTCTCCTCCAAGCTTGCTCGCGAGCTCCTCCGGGATGTAGGGCCTTGAGAAGTTGTAGGCGGGGCTCATTCCGAGGGAGGCCGAGCTCCTCAGCGCATCGCTCGTGCCGTAGTTTCTGCTGTGCTCGTACTTCGGGTCGGTCGCGAAGTGCTCGTAGAACTCCTGCCACAGTTTCTGGAACTCCTCAGGGTTGGCAACCGGTGGCTTCTCCCCCGGCTCAACCACAACGGCCTTGACCTTCTTGCTCCCGAGGACGGCTCCAAGACCGCCCCTTCCGCTCGCGCGCTCGGTGTCGTAAATCACGTTGGCAATCCTGCTGAGCCTCTCGCCGGCCGGGCCAATTAAAGCTAGGCTCGCCTTCGGGTGCTCCTTCCAGAGTTCCCTGGCCACCTCGTAGTTGCCCCTGCCCCAGAGGTGCTTCGCATCCCGGATTTCGACCTCCCCATCGTGGACGTGGAGGTAAACCGGCTCTTCCGCCTTACCTTCGATGATTATCGCGTCGAAGTGGCCCTTGAGCTTGGGTCCGAAGGCGTCTCCACCGCTTGAATCGCTGATTAGCCTTGTCTCGGGGCTCTTGCTAACGGCTATGACCTTGCTCGAACCTGGAATGAGGCCGGTCAGGCCACCGGTCGCGAAGACGAACTTGTTGGCCGGGCTGAGCGGGTCGGTTCCCGGCGGGACCTCCCGGTAAATCAGGTAGTAGCCGAGGCCCTTTCCGCCGACGAACTTCCTTATCACATCATCGGGAAGTTCCTCGTAGGTGACCTTTCCTTTAGTGAGATTGACGCGGGCTATCCTGTTCTGGTATCCGTGCATGTTAATCCACCTCGAACCATTAAGAGCCTTGTATTAATGGAGTTTAACAGAAGTGCTTATATAAGTTGCGCAGATTTCGCAAGGTTTACAGCTAAGATACTTGAATCAGTTTTCTATTTTCAACATCCACTGTGAAAACCTTGACCCGGTCTCTATATTTTGTCGAAGTCCACTTTATAAACGCGTGCACCTCGTTCTTGAAGAGCAGGTAGGAAGAGGGAGGCAATACTATCCACAACTCGGATTTGGTTGCCAACCTGCTCTCGACGTCCTTTCTTAGTTTCAGGAGGGGAAGGACTTCTCCGTAGAAGGTTTCGATTTCAATTGCAATGTCCCGAGGTTTGTTTTGGTTTCGGATTTTGACGTACACGTCTATCCTTTTATCTCCCTCGGGATACTCGGTTTCTATGTCGTCAGGACTAACGCCGTAATCCTCCACCAACCGTTCGAACACAAAGGCCTTCAGGGCGTAATGAGTCAGGCTTTCCCCCGTGTTGCCTTCGATGTACAGGGCCGATGGAATGGCCCTGCCCTTTATGCGGATTGTTCTCGTGTAGCTCTCCACGAACTCACGGTATTTGCTTTCAAGATATGGGGCGAGATAATCAAACTCGATGTTTGCAACCTCTTGGTTCCCATAGAACCCCCAGAAATTGTGTATGAGCCTGCATAAACTTTTGGGGGAGTTTAACTTGATTCCTACCCACTCTTGAACTAGAGACACCCGAATGCTATTTGAGTTTGAAACGTGCGTCACTAACCCGAACACCTTCTCTTTCACCCAGCTGAGGAACTCCTTATCACCGTAAAACACCAAGAATCCAAAACTCTGGGAGAAAAGCTCCCTAACCTTTTCGGTCATTGCTTGTAGATGTTGTTTTCCCAGTTCTTCTTCCGGTTTCTTTCCTGCTTCCCAATCAATGACAAAGATGGAGTTTCCTGCCCTGAGAGACTGCAACCTCTCCGGGTCTCCGGGCAACATAACGTGGTACGCAGTTGGCAACCCACCGACTCTTACACGATACAACTCTCTGAGGAGGCGTTTCAGGAATTCTATGTATCCAAACTTCTCATCCTCTGGCTTTTTAGCGAGGAGTATAACGGGTCCCTCCGGGAGAAACGACACTCCTGAGCCAAAGGCCTCTGAAAACACGTCTTCGGCAAGGAGCTCTATCTCCGGAACTTTTCCCCCGGACTTGGTGGCGGTGAGCAACTCAACTTCTGTGGTTATTGAGTAACCAACGTTGCCGGACGATTTCAGGAAGACCGGCGTTATTACCGGAATGGAAAACGAACTCAGGTCTCTCCCCTGAGGAGTTCTGACGTCTTCTGTAACGTTTAAGGTGACTGGCTCGGGCTCCTCAAAGTGAACCTCTGGAAGTTTTTTGATGACCGCATCAAGTAGATGCACGGAGTGAGGGGTGAAAACTTCCGTTCTAACGTCTATGGCCCCAACTTTCTCGGCTTTAAGAAACACCAGTTTCTCAATTGGCCTGATTTTGGTGAGGTCAAACGGCCCTGGGGGTGATACGGTCTCCATGATTCGGATGGTGATGTCAGCAGGCTTCTGAAACACCGGTATGAGCAGGGGGACTTTAATGGTTCGCTTTTTGACGGGAGCGGCTTTGGTGTCCTCTTCCTTTGATACTATTGTACTTGGAGTGGCCTCTGTAACGATGATTTCTTCCTCAGTCCACCATTTTTTCTTTGTTTCGACTTTAACTTTAGTCTTCGTCAGCTCTCCCATCCCATAATCACCTGGCAGTTGATTTTATTGTCCTGTCCCTCCAGGACTGCAAACCCGCAGAATGCGAGGGGGGCTATGAAGGCTATGAACTCTGTGTAACTCACTGGCTCCCACCATAATTTTGATTTTAAGTTGCCTCCTTCTATTGTGGCTTCCGCTTTGTACACTCTGAACGGGTCAGAAACTCTGAGGGAGTTGAAGTCATCATTGTAGGAATAGCTGGAGGTTATTGCCCGGTACACATTCCTCAGTTCGTCCAGGGGTATCGTATCCTTCAGCCTTTCCGAGTACACCTTCAGATACTTCTCAAACTCGTCCTCGACTCCGAAGAAGTTTCCGAGCCCCTGAATCTGGAAGAGCCTGTAGCATTTGATGATTACCTCGTAGATTCTGTGACCGACGGTGCCCGGTTTTAGCCCGACGACCGCCCGCCTTTTCCTCTCCCGCTCCAGTGGCAGGTCGGGTAAAATAACGTCCTCCAAAACGATGCCGTACTGACGTAGGAACTCCTGAACGTCTTCGTTGAACAATCTGGAATAGCTCTTTTCCAGATAAAAGCGGGGTGTTGAGCGGAGGGAGACTATAAACATGGACATCGGGTTAAAGAGTGGCAGGAGCTCCTTTGCCGCCGTGAGGAGTTCGCCAACGACCTGCGGCCCGGTCGTCGGGGACGACAATGAAACCTCGCCTACAGCTGGCGGTTTCCTTCCAAGTTCATTAAAGATTTCCGTGAGGCTCCTTTTCATCGAGCGAAGTAAATCAATGAAATCCGCCGTCTCAATAAGCTTTGGCTTGACCCCAGAGGACGCGCTCTCAAGGTCTATGCCCTCCTTGAGGTAGGAGACTATCCTCTCCATGTCCTCTTTGGTTATTCCAAACCCAAGAACCTCGGAGTAGAACCTAGCGAGGCCGTTTTTCTCTATGCCATCTTCCTTCAGACCCCCAAACAGAACCTTTTCCCAGATTTTGTTTTCTCTGAGGAGAACATCAACGGTTCTGTCGCCTGCCTCCTCAAACAGCCAGTTCCTCAGCCTGAGAACCCCCTCGATTTTCACGTAAAGGTGGGAGAGCTGGGCTATGTACTCTTCCCACGCCTTTTCATCATGGTAGGGTATCCTCTCCTCAATCATCGTCTTCCCTCCATGACAGTATCGTTCTAACCCTCTCGACGACTTCAGGCGGCACGTCCGAGATTATCTCCCTTATAT
>JAGHBN010000037.1 GCA_021160985.1 Thermococcus sp. | reverse complement strand
TCATAAAACGGGTCGTCTATGTAAAGCCACAGATAGTCATACATGAGGGTCTGTGCGCTTTCAAGCAATCCTGCCCCCTGTGAAAGGAAGTTTCGAAGTCCATCAAGACTCATGGATTCTACCTCTCCAAGACGTTGGGCCCAAGAAGCCACGGAGAGTGAGAGCTCTTTTAGCCTCCTCTCTATGTCAGGACTCCTGCCCATGTCAACTTCGAGGAGGGTTATGGCAACGTGGTCAATGTGCTCCTGCAGGGATTTGAGCAGCTTGGACTTGGATACATCACATTTTGGACACACTTCCTTTAGTTTGGTGAGGGTTTCGCGCCGTTTTCTGGAGAGAATCCTGAGAACTTCATATCCCTCATGAATCCATCGCTTCCTGTCTTCGGGGGATAGTGAAGATGGGTCAATCTGAGACCACTCTGAACTTCGTTGAAGTGCTTTTTCAATGTCCCCTTTAAGGCTCTCCGGGAGATTCTCATCAACAGATTTCATAATTCCCCTGAATAACCCCATATAACTCCCCTCCGTTGTATATTCGAAGGATAATTAGGGTGAATGATTTAAATCTTTGCCTTAAAACACGTGAAGGGCACTCGCCTTGAAGCTGACGTAGATTTCTCTTCCCTTCTCCATTCCGAGTTCGAGCATGGAGGAGCGGGTTATAAAGGCCGTAAGGCTCAGGTCGCCGAGGGAAAGTCTGACCCTCACGAGCGGACCGAGCTCTTCAATGGCCTCAACGATCGCCTTGAACTCGTTCCTGGCGGACGTTCTGACGGGTTCTGGCGACAGAATGATGTCCTCCGGCCTCAGGCCGACCCGCACCCTTCCTCTGGCCTCTATGGGAAGTTCTATTTCGACTCCGTTGACCTTCAGCTTCCTGCCCTCGGCAACCCCTTCGATGATGTTCTCGAAGCCGAGGAACCTTGCCACTTCTTCGCTCGCAGGTTTTGAGAACACTTCCCTGACGTTGCCCACCTGCACGAGCCTACCGTCGAGCATTACCCCGACCCTGTCGCCTAAGCTCACCGCCTCCTCAAAGGAGTGGGTGACGTGTAGGGCTGTAAAGCCGAGCTCTTCCCTCCAGCGCTTCATCTCGCCAATGAGCCGAGAGCGGGTCTGGACATCGAGGTTGGCAAAGGGCTCGTCGAGAAGGATCAGCGGAGGCTCGACCGCAAGCGCCCTCGCGAGCGCAACCCTCTGCTGCTCCCCGCCGCTGAGCGTCTTCGGCTTTCTGTGGAGAAGGTGCTCTATCCCGAGAACCTTTGAGATTTCCCTCACCTTTCGCTCGATTTCGGCCTTCAGGACTTTCCTGACTTTGAGGCCAAAGGCTATGTTGTCGTAAACGCTCATGTTCGGGAAGAGGGCGTAGTTCTGGGGGACGTAGGCCAAGCCGCGCTTTTCGGGCGGCAAGTCCGTGACGTCCCAGCCGTTGAGGTAGACCCGCCCGGAGTCGGGCTCTATTATGCCGGCGATTATCTCAAGGAGGACTGTCTTTCCAGCACCGCTCGGGCCGAGGATTACGAAGTGCTCACCCTCGTTTACCTCGAAGCTTATTTCCCTCAGCCGGAACTCCTTCCAGTCCTTGGAGATCCCCTCAGCCCGGAGCATGACATCACCCTGTTATTCTGTCGAGGAATTCTTTTAGACCAGATTCTCTGAGAAGCCCCTCTATAAGTTCTGGTTTTTCATTGATCAGTTTTTCAACAAATTTTCTATAAAGTCCAGACATTGAGTCTCCATCATAGTCTTTGGCAATAGCGAGAACATGCATAACGTCCTTGGGCTTGAGTCTTCTTTGAGCATCTTCTTTAAGCTGATTCAATGAACGTTCAAACTGCGATAACGTGCTCTCCTTTTCTGCGAGCGCTGTGAGCAAGAGTTCAAGTTCCTTCTTTTCATAAACGTTTGGATTGTTGATTTCCACACTCCCAATACCAAACGGAACAACCTCAACGTCGTTGACAACGAGGGCACCGTCTCTTTCTACGGGATTGAAAGAGCTGAGAACATTCCTCGCCCAGTTAACGACATCGTGCTCCGTATCAATGTCCCTCGCAACCCCAATAAGATTAGGTCTAAAATGCTCCTCCCATATGTGAAGAGAACTGATAACCAGTTTAAGGGCCTTTGAGAGCCTGTCTTTTCCCCCGACGTGGAACATCACCACCGCTTGATTATCCTTTACTAGGCATATCGGCCTAGACAACGGCGAGCTTTGGGGATTTTCAAAGTTCTTTCCCAGTGGAATTTTATCATGGAGGTCTTTAGGAGCTTCTCGAAATCCATACACTTTCTTGAGAAGAGGAGCAAAGAAACTGATATCGGTTGGCCCCTCCAGTAGAAGCAGCTTAACGTCCCACTGTCCTTTCATGGCTCATCCCCTCAAGTCTAATCCAAGAGCCTCCCGAAGGTCTTTGGCACTCTTGAATGACTCCATTTTTGCACTAAGTTTTTCATTCTCGCGTTTCATGTGGATTATCCTTCCATCAATTCCCTCCTTGAGCCCATATTCAAGTAGCATGTCTATAAGCTCAAGACTGTGAGTTGTAAGAAAGACCTGGACATTGTTTTCTGTTGCTCCTCTGATGAGGGTCTGTGCCATAATTTTCAGGGATTTAGGATGGTGGAAGGCCTCTGCAGAGTCAATAAGGAGATAGCCATCCTTTAAAAGTGCCGAGAGAAAGGCAATAATCATGGCATTTTTGAAGCCTTCACCCATTAAATAGTAAGGATGGACACCATACTGTGTTTCAACATGAAGCACCCATCTGTCTTCCTTAATCAAGGGACTAAACCCATCTACCTCAGGATACGCAGATTTAAGCACATTGACAGCTTTTTTTGAAACCTTACGTTCATAGGCATAAGAGTATAAGCTTTCCACATATCCAAATTTCCTAAGAGTCAAAGGGGTTAAAAATTCAAAGTTTAATTTGGGGGAGAACTTGGCATTTAATAGCATTCTTTGAATTATTCTCGAATCTACAAAACTCTTTTTGGAGACTCCAGTATTAAAAGATTTAACATTGGGATCAGGCTTGGAAACTGACCCAAAGCCAATACTAATGGCGTCATCAATCTGACCCATTTTTTTAAGAATTGAAAGTTGAAGATTTTTGCCGTCGTTTAGCTCCCCTATGACCATGAGTTTTTCGGAATTCTCGTGGAATATGTCTATAATCGTCTGTTCACCATACCATCCTCGCCACACTAAAATCTCCTGAAAAATCTCCCTGAATGGTTGTGGACCATTCATAGCCCCCAAGAATAGTGCCAGTGCTTCAAGGACACTTGATTTGCTAGAATTATTCTTTCCCGCGATTACATTAATCTGCCCAAGATTTTTGAGTTCTAAGCTTTTAATTCCCCTAAAGTTTTCAATCTTAAGGTTGCATATCATTATCATCCCCTCTAATTCTCGTTGAGTTACTTAATCTTAAAGATTTTATCTTTCCTTGCTCGCTCTCCCGACGAGCCACCTTAGTAGGACGAATATAACAAGGCTGATTGCGACCATTATGACGGAGATAGGTCTTGAGGCCCTGAGGCCGTAGTTGTTGAAGTACTCCATGACGAGAACCTGGGCGGTCTTGGGGTAGTAGGCAACGATGAGGATTGCCCCAACTTCGCTTATCGCCCTCGCCCACGTCATTATCACACCGCTCGCCACGCTGGGGAACGCTATCGGAAGGGAGACAGAGAAGAAGACCCTCAGCCGGGAAGCCCCGAGGGTTCTGGCAACGGCTTCGACCTTCTCATCAACTGCAAGAAAACCGTCGCGCGCGGCGTTGACCGTGAACGGGGCCGATACAAAGAGCATTGCCGCGATTATGCCCGCGTAGCTGTCGAGAATTGCACTCGAAAACGTGACGAGGAGCATTATGCCGACGACCGAGTGCGGGATAACGATTGGAACATCAACCAGGGCCTGGACGAGGCTCTTTCCGGGAAATTCCTTTCTCGCCAGGACGTAGCCCAGGGGGACGCCGAAGAGGAGGGCTATTAGAGCGGTCGCCGTCGCGGTTAGAAGGGAGTTCCGGAGGGCCTCAATGACGTAAGGGTCGTGGAGGGTCTTTACGAGCATCTCCCAGTCCATGAGCTGTTTGGCGAAGATGATAACCAGAGGCAGGGCTATGTAGGCGATTAGAAAGCTCCCAAGCGACGCGAAGAGGTAGAGCGTGTAGTCCCTTCTCATGGCGCTCCCCCTAAAATTGGAAGGGAAGATAAAAAGCTCACCCCTCGACCTTAACAATATCCCTAATCTCCTTCGGGACGTTGCCGAACGCTATCGGAGGCCAGATGAAGTCCTGGTGGTTCTCCTGGAAGACCCGCCTGCCGTTTTCTCCCAGCATGAAGCGGAGGAACTCCAT
>JAGHBN010000189.1 GCA_021160985.1 Thermococcus sp. | reverse complement strand
CTAATCGAGTTCTTTGAGGGGAAGAGGGAGCTATGGTAGTCAAACTCTATCAAGTGCTCCCAAGAGAGGTTCTTGAAATACTGGCAAGACACAACTTCCTGTTAGTTGGTCCCCGGAGGGAGTACTACCTGCTCAGGGGAAACGCACTCCTTATAAGGGAGCTTCCGCTGAAGGTAACATTCAGGGGGGAAGATAGGAGCGTCTTGGAAGAGCTCAAACCCTATGCCTCAAGAGTTGTGATTGGAAAGAACAAGGTCTCGATGAAGCTGAAGGATGACAGGCACTGGCTCGTGCTGGAGTTTGAAGACTGACTTCGTTCTGCTGTGAAAGGTGAGACTTTTAAAAATGTGAGAGAAGTCTGACCTACAATTTGATCGAGATTTCTGCCTTATCCGTTTTCTTGAGCTGGATGGCGAAGAGTTCTTTGTCATATTCCTTGTGCTTTAAGTACGCGAATATTATGAGCACGAAGAGGACAAAGCTGAAAAGAGAGGTGCCTATCACCGTTATTTTTGGGATGCTCGAATTATATGGAACAGGTTCATTAGCAAGGATATACCAGAAGAGAGCGCTTCCAAACCCTGTAAAGAGCCAACCAGCCAGAGAGGCTTTAAATGCTTCCTGGGCTCTCTTTGATGCAAGAGAATATGCTTTTTCCAGTTTTTCTATCTCAGAAAGCTCAGAAAACTTCTTCCAAGCGTCTTCACCTTTATTGATGCAGTTGAGTATTTCGTGGGGGCTCATAGCTGAGAGATTATCATAGCTGTTCACTAAAATAGCAATGGAGTTATGAGAAGGATTGAGGCACTAATGTGGAGAAGAGATACGTCAATATGCCCTAACAATCCAACGACCCCGGAAATTGCAAGTCCAAGAAAAACTCCGCTTATTATTGTATTCAACACTTCAATCTTCTCAACTTCAGTTCTAAAACACGGCCCGGCCATTTCCCTCCTCCCTCCGGGTATTTATAAGTTTCCCTCCTCCCGGAGGGTATATTATCTGAAGCCAAATCCTCAGAACAGCCTCTCTATTTCCCTCCAGACCCTCCTCCTGTCGGCTTTATCCACGAGGAGAAAAACTTCCTGAACGGAGCCATCGCTCTTTGCAACGAGCTTCAGGCCGGTCTGCGTCTCCCGCGTCACCTTGATCTCGAAGCCCCGGGAGTCGCTCGCGTAAATCCTCCCCGGGATTACCTTCTTGACGCCCGGGATCGAGGCTATCTCTTCCAGCGGCTTCTCAAGGCCCTTCAGGAAGTGGTGCTCCCTCTTGACCCCTCGCTTGAAGTGCTTGGGCATGATCTTATTTAAGGGGAGCGATTTTTTAGTTCTTGCGCAAGGCTTAAGTTATCTCTAAACGATAACTCAATCGGTGGGAGAATGGAAGAACTCTGGATTGTGAAGGAATTCGAGAAAGTTGCGGAATTAATGCCCGAAAGGGCCCTAAACCTGATAAAGAAGGATCCAGAGCTGTTGAAGGAGATAGTTATCTCAGCGTATCTCGATGGGATCATAAGCCTCGGAAAAGCTGCCGAGGTTCTCGGCGTGACGAGAGAAGAGCTCATCGAGGAGTTCAAAAAGAGAGGAATCCCCATAAGAACCCCTGACAGAGAAGATGTTCTATCGGAAGTGGAGGTCGTAAAGTGTTTGTAGTGGACACGACCGTATTGTCAAATTTCGCAAAGACCGGCTCATTAGGAATTCTTAAACGGATCCTCGGCGAGACCGCCCTCATAACGCCCCAAGTTATGGCAGAATTCAAAGTGGGGATCGAGCGTGGTAGGTACCCTCCCCTTGAAATTCCCCTAACTATCACAGAGCTCACTCCAGAAGAAGAGGAACTGTACAAACTTCTTGCTATGAAGTTAGGAAAAGGAGAGGCCTCCTGTATAGCCGTTGCAAAGCACAGGTGTTTCATTCTGCTAAGCGATGACTACGACGCACGAAAGAAGGCCCGGTTGCTCGGGGTGAAAGTATCCGGAACGATAGGCGTCCTCGTGCTTGGGATCAAAAAAGGTGTGCTAACGGTAGAGGAAGGCAACAGGCTGCTGGAGAAAATGATTGAAAAAGGGTTTTATTCTCCGATTAAAGGACTTGAAGAAGTTATGCCCTCTTCCTCACCTTGACGGCGACGCCCTTCTTCGCTCTAACCATCTCCTCGCCGCTCAGGACGGCCTTGCCTACGCCAACAACCTGACCGTCCCTAACGACCGCAACGATGTCGTCGGGCCTTATGACAGGGTCGGCCTCGTTAACGCCCACCGCAAAGACGTCGCCGCGGAGGTCGAAGTCTATCTCGACCCAGTAGGCATTGAGCGCGTTGTAAATCCTCTGCATGCCGAAGGGGGTTACGCTTATCACGCCGTCCTTGAAGGTTCCTGTCTGCTGGTTGCCGATGAAGAGGCGGAGCATCTTCGAGCCTTTTACCTGCCCGTCCTCCAGAAGGACGGCCTCTCCTGCACCCGCTCCAAAGTAGAAGTCGAAGACCTTCCTGATGTTCTCGAAGTAGCGGTACGTCCTGTCCTCTTTCGTGCCCTCAAGTTCGAACTCCTTCAGCGTCTCGGTAAGCGAGCTGAGGCTCTCCCTGCTCGTGGTGCCGTTCCTCACGTCGGTGAAGATTATCTCCCTG
>JAGHBN010000042.1 GCA_021160985.1 Thermococcus sp. | reverse complement strand
TAAATACTCCCTTCTCAGCCTGCTCTTCGTCCTGGCCCTGTTCGAGCTTAAGGCACCGGACGTTGCCCTCTCGGCGATAGTCGTCGGCGCGATAGTGATAGGCGTCTTCCTCTTCACGATAGAGGAGGTGACAAAGTGAGGAAGGCCGCCCTGGTCCTAACTCTGGCCCTTGGGGCGTTCCTGCTTGGCCTGAACTACTCTCCGTCCTACGGCGGGAGCTACGCCTACTACGTCACCAACTGGGGCGAGATTGGAATACCCAACCTGGTTTCGGCTATTTTAGCCGGCTGGAGGGCCTACGACAGCCTCGGCGAGGCGAGTTTGCTGTTTACGGCAGTCATTGGCTTCTACCTGCTCCTCGGGGGGAAGAAGAAGTGAAGATGAGCACCGTCGTGAGGAGCACCATCAAGATGATAAGCCCGTTCCTGGTCACCTATGCAGCGTACATCATGCTCTACGGCCATCTAAGCCCGGGGGGCGGCTTCCAGGGAGGGGTGATTCTTGCGGTCGCGGTCATACTCCTCATAACCTCGCACGGCTACAAAAAGGTTCGGAAGAGGTTCAAGTTCAACTGGGCGAGCCTGATAGAGAGCTCCGCCGGAGCGATGCTCGTTCTGCTGGGAATCGCCGGGATAGCCTTTGGGGCGTTCTACTCCAATTTCCTCCCGACGGAGGGCGGCATAATACTGCCCTTCAACGTCATCGTTGGCCTTGAGGTCGGCGCCGCCTTCACCTTCGTCTTCTACATACTGCTGAGGTGGGTTGAAAGTGATTAGCCCGGAGCAGGCGGGAGTTATCATAATGCTGGTAGGGATATACGGCCTGATGGCGAAGAGGGAGCCGATAAAGCTAGTGCTCTCCATAAACGTGGTTTCCCTAGGCTTAGTGCTCTTCTTCATCGGCCTGGCATACTCCCCGGAAAAGGATGTCCCGATAATGCCGACCGACCCGGTCGACCCGCTCCCTGCGACGCTGATGCTGACAACGCTCGTCGTTGATGTTGCCATAACATCGCTCGCTCTGGCAATAATACTCCGCATGAGGAGGGACGGCTCGTGATCCCGCTGATGGCTGCGTTTCCGCTCCTGTTTGCGTTCCTAATCGTCATCCTGGACACCCTGAGGGCGAAGAATGTTTTAATAAAGGCCACCTTCGTCCTCGGCGCCGTTCTCCCGGCAGGGGTCTTCCTGGGGGATAGGGGGAGGAAAATCGTGGGCGGCTGGAGCAGGGAGGCGGGAATAGAGGTTGGAATCGGTGAAATCAACGCTCCCTTCATCGTGGGGGAGCTTATACTCTTCACCGTCGTTGCCCTTTATTCCCTCTCGTACTTCGATTTCCGGAACAAGAAGACGCCGAAAGCCCTGGCGCTCCTCCTGCTCCTCCACGCGGGGCTTATGGGGGCGTTCATAGCGAGGGACTTCTTCAACTTCTACGTCTACATGGAGATTGCATCGGTTTCAGCTTTCGCTTTGGTGGCCTTCTCGGACGAAAAGGGGTCTAAGAGGGCCGCGTTTAAGTACCTCATCCTCTCCCTGCTGGCCTCCTACCTCTTCGTCTTTGCCATTGGGATAATATCATGGAGACTGGCTACCTCAACGTCGAGCTCGTGGCCGAAAACGCCCTCCCGAGCAGGGAGCTTAAAGCCGCTTTCGGAATAGCCTTTGCGTCCCTCATTTTGAAGGCGGGCATCTTCCCACTCCACGGCTGGCTTCCCGACGCACACTCCATCG
Source organism: Thermococcus sp. (assembly GCA_021160985.1). Classification (GTDB taxonomy): domain Archaea; phylum Methanobacteriota_B; class Thermococci; order Thermococcales; family Thermococcaceae; genus Thermococcus. Next base: position 13,052 of record JAGHBN010000042.1, on the reverse strand, counting down.
CCCCGACCCCGGTGAGTGCGGTTTTGAGTGGTGCGGTTGTCAAGGCTCCCGCATACGGTATGATACTCCTCTTCTCGGCCCTGTCTCCTGAAGGGCCCTTCAGAACCGCGGCGATGGCGCTGGCGGTTGTCTCAGTGTTCTTTGGCATCGCGGGAGCCCTGCTCCAGAAGGACGCGAAGAGGCTGCTCGCCTACCACACCGTCTCTCAGATGGGCTACGTGCTCCTAGGAACAGCGAGCATGAACTTCGTGGGGGCCGCCTACTACGCAATGGCCCATTCCCTCTTCAAGGGGGGCCTTTTCCTGAGCGTTGGGAGCCTCGGAAAGAAATCGAGGAGGCTGGGCGAGTTCGGATACAGAAACACCCCTCTCATGGCGTTTTCCATCCTCATGCTCAGCCTCGCCATAGGAGGGGTTTCGCCCTTCATAGGCTCTTATGCCAAGGGGCTTATTTCTTCGGACCTTGAAGGAGCCTGGAAGTGGGCCGTAACGGCCGGGACGGTGGGGACGCTCGTTTCGTTCACCAAACTGAACTACCACCTCTCAAAGGGAGAAACAGGAGACCTCGGGCCGATTGAGAAGCTCTCTTCACTGGCGCTTGCCTTAACCACCCTCTCTGCTGGCCTCTACCTGGGTGCAGAGCCCAAGCTGGGGGACGTTCCGTATATTTTCGCCGCTTTGCTGGTGTTCTTTGCACTGAAGTTTTCGGGAGTCCTCGAAAGGGAGCTGCGCGGCGGTATGGGGGAGGCTGGAAAGGAGGTAAACGTTCTGGTGGCCCTTTTTGTGGCATTCATGCTGGCGGCCCTGTTAATCCAGTGGCCTTAGAAAGACCTCCCTTACGACGTCCAGGGACTCAAGCTCAGTCCTCAGCTCCTCCAGCGTTTCACTCATTCCGCTTACGTCTATGACTGCAACTATCCCGGCCAGGCCTATGCCCTCAAGCTCCTCGGCCTCACTGAAGAGTATGTTGGCTCCCTGCCTGCCGAAGAGGCCGCTTATCTTCGCGAGAACTCCGGGCTTGTCCTCCACGACGAGCTCGACATCCACCAGCTTTTTCCCGGGCAGGGCCACACGTTCCATGTGGAGCTCGTTCAAATCGGTGTCTATCTCGAGGAGAAAGTACGAACCCTTGACGAGGCCGACCTCATAGGCGTAGTCGGGTGGTATTTCGACTTTACCGTCTTCCCGTATTTTCACTATTTCATAATGCCTCATGATAGAAGTTCTGTTTCGGAAAATAAAAGCCTGCCGGAAATGTTATTAAGAAATGCACCGTAGAAGCCGGCATGGAAATCATGGGGTACGTCTTCGTGATCATAGCCTTCGCGAGGCTCCTGGCAGAGGTCTTCGAGAGGCTGGGCTATCCCGGGTTCCTCGGCGAGATAGCGGCAGGAATGGTACTCAGCGCCATCCTGGTAGACATGCCCAGGGACCAGATGGTTCTCCTTGCTGAGCTTGGGCTCTTCTTCCTGATGATATCCGCGGGGTTGGAGGTCACGCCGGAGGAGCTCCACTACGCCGGAAAGAGGACGGTTCCCCTCTACGTGGCCACGTATATTGTAATGTTCCTCGTTACCCTGCCCTTCACAAACTGGAGCGTCACGTCCGACACCATAATAGTGGCGGCCATACTCTCAATTGCTTCCGCACCGATAGTCCTGAGGCTCAAGCGCTTCTTTGGCCAGGATTTCCTCCACGTCGCCCTCTCGTACGCGGTCATAAGCGAGGTAATGAGCCTCTTCATAGTCTATGTGATGGCCAGAATCCACGAGGCTCCGGGGGACTACGTTCCCGTCTTCACGGACGTACTAAAGGACGCCCTCTTCATAGGCACCATAATGTACCTCAACTACTGGATAGGGATAAAGCACAAGGTAATGATAATACGCTTCCTCCGCAGGCTCAAGAGCGATGAGGCCGTTTTTGGCCTTTTCATGGTGTTTTCAACGTCTCTGGCCTTCATCAGCGATGAGATAGGCCTTCACTTCACTATAGGGGGTTTCATGGCGGGTCTGATCATGCACAGCGACCTCATCGGCACCAAGCAGTACGATAGGCTTACCACAATAGTCAGCGGCGTCACGTACGGAATCTTTGCCCCGATATTCTTTGCCTGGCGTGGCCTCAACTTCGAAACCGAGCTCTCCTTCGTGGTCATTGAGTTCTTCCTCATCGTTTACGCAGTCAGGCTCCTCCTCTCCTCGGTGATGGTCAGACACGAAAGCGCCGCTTCCTCGATAGTTCGGGGGGCTGGAATAGCGAGCTTCGGCGTGCTGGGCCTCCTCGTTGGTGAAATAGGTTTTGTTTCCGGAGTCCTCAGCAAACACATGTATGCAATGGCTTCCCTTGCCAGCGTTCTGGGCATATTCACCTCCGCCACACTGGGCAGAGTGGTGACCCGCTACTCAACAGAACCGCAGAAAGCGACCGAATGATGCCTTGAATCGTATTTTCCAATTTCCGGGAGGACGATTTTTGACGTTCTTTCCAGTATAACGAAACGTTTTTAAGCCCTTCCCAGATTAGCGAGTGAGTGAACCCTTGCTTTAGTCTGTAACCGTCTAATCTGCGAGAAAAGAAAGGAGGAAGCCGAGATGAGCTGGACAACTCCAAAGAGAGCCTTTATAGGTGCCGCCGCCGCTGAAGGCGGGACTAAACTTAACGCTTTCGATAACGCCCTCCTCAAGCTGGGCATAGGAAACGTCAACCTCGTCAAGCTCAGCAGTGTCATACCCGCTCACATCGAGTGGATAGACAGGGTGCCGGATGTGCCGATAGGAATGCTCCTGCCGACGGTCTATGCGCACATCGAAAGCGACGAGCCTGGAATGACCATCAGCGCGGCCCTTGGAATAGGCGTCAGTGAGAACAACGAGGGCGGCCTGATCTACGAGTACTCAGGCTACTGCACGAAGGAAGAGGCGGAGGAAATGGTCAGGAAAATGGTCGAGGAGGGCTTCAGGCAGAGGGGCTGGAAGCTGAAGGAGTTCAAGGTTACCAGTGCAAGCATAACCGTGAAGGACAAGCCCGCCGCGGCGCTGGCCGTGGTTGTCATGTTCCCGTACTGACTCCATTATACTTTTCAAATTTTCAGCCGGCGGATTTTAGGAGGCGTTTCCACAAAGTAAGGGGATTTATGAAAATTTTTTCGATAGGATACCCTTAAACTTTAAAACCCCACACCCTACCCAAGAGCGGTGAGACTCATGGGATACAACGAGAAGGAAAGGGCTTTCATCGAATGGTACCCTCGCGGTTACGGCGTTGGCTTCAAAGTAAAGGGGAGACTTTTTGAGATGCAGACGGAGTACCAGCGTCTCGAGATTTATGAAACGGAGGGTTTCGGCAAGCTGCTCGTCCTCGACGGGACGGTGCAGCTCGTTGAGGTTGGAGAGGAGAGCTACCACGAAGTCCTGGTTCACCCGGTCATGCTTGCACACCCGAACCCGAAGAGAGTGCTCGTCATAGGGGGCGGTGACGGCGGAACCCTGAGGGAAGTCCTCAGGCACAGGACGGTCGAAAAGGCCACGATGGTGGAGCTAGACGAGGGCGTCGTCGAGGCCTCCTACCTCTATCTCGACGTGGCGAAGGACCTCCTCGACAGGCTCCTGAAGGGCCAGGAGCTGAGGGGGGAGCTCATCATCGGCGATGGTGTGAAGTACCTGAGGGAGACCGACGAGCGTTTCGACGTCATAATAGTTGATTCCACGGACCCCGTCGGCCCGGCGAAGTTGCTCTTCAGCGAGGAGTTCTACAGGAGTGCCTACGAAAAACTCAATGATAAGGGTCTCTACATCACTCAGGCGGGCAGCGTCTACCTCTTCACGAACGAACTCCTCGACGCATACAGAACGATGAAGAAGGTCTTTGACAGGGTTTACTACTTCAGCTTCCCGGTCATAGGCTACGCGTCACCATGGAGCTTCCTCGTCGGCGTGAAGGGCGACATAGACTTCAGGAAGATCGACCTTGAGAGGGCAGAGGAGCTCAAGCTCTACTACTACGACCCGGAGAGACACGAGACCCTCTTCCAGATGCCGAAGTACGTGAGGGACCTCCTAGAGGAGCAGTGAACTTTCGGCCATTATACCTCGATTTTCGTTTCTCCCTCTTTCTCCAGCATCTTTAGGGTGGACTCAAGCCTGTTGAACAGCTCCCTAAGGGCTTCTTTTGGGGCTTTGGCGTAGTAAACGTAGCCCAGCCAGCCCCTGTTCACGAGGGTTCTCTCAACGAGCCCCAAATCAAGGAGGTGCTTCAGCTTTTCCCTGACGATCCTCTCCGAGAGGCCGAGCGTCTTTGCGATCTGTCTCGGAGTCAGCGACTCACGCTGGAGAAGCGAGTAAATCCTTATTTCAGACTCTCCAAGCTCAAAAACCCGAAGGGTTCTGGAGAGGGTGCGGAGCACGTCTTCCATCCCAATCCCCCTGAAGATTTTTCTTCATATCTATTCACCTGTTTGTAGAAAGGTTTATAACATTTTCCTCAAAAGGGTGGGCGGTGACAATGATGACGTCGATTTCAGCTGTGGTGAGGAACCTCCGGCCGCTGGAGGGAAGGGCTTACATAGTACTGATCGGCTTCGCCCTGCTGATGAACTGGGGCAGGGTAGGGGTGGAAATACTGGCCGCGGCATTCCTGGCCGGGGTTCTGTTCGTGTGGTATGCCTTTTCGATAAACAACTGTTTTGACGTGGATACAGATTCAAGGAACCCCGCGAAGGTCAGGAAGAACCCCATAGCCTCGGGGGAACTGTCCCCGAGAACCGGACTGCTGATATCTGCCCTGCTTGCATTGGCAGGACTTGGACTTGCTTTCAAAACGAACACAAAAGCCTTTGCTGTTTATGCTGTGATGATACTCCTAGCTACACTCTATTCAGCACCGCCGAGGCTCAAGGCGAGGCCTTTGGTGGATGTGCTGTCCCACGGGCTGTTCTTTGGGGGCATGCCCTTCCTCTACGGTGCGCTGATCGACGGCAACCTGTCCGATGTGGAAGTTTTAATGGCCACTGGAACAACCCTGTACTCCTTCGCCCTTGAGCTGAGGAACCACCTGGAGGACTACGAGAGCGACCTCAAAGCGGGGCTGAGAACGACTCCCGTAGTGATAGGAAAGGCCCGGAGCGAGCTCCTAGTGGAGATCTTCTCCGTCCTTGCAATAGCAACGGTTCTCTACGCCTTCGAACCGCAGCTGGTTGTTGCACCTTCCATAATGGTCGCCGGACGGGGACTGAGTGTGAATTCGCGGGTTCTCTACCGCATCTTCGACATTACGATGATTGTCGCGCTCCTCTTGGCGGGAGGGAGAGTGCTGTGAAGAAGAAAACCCTGTTTTCAATCCTCGCACTCATTTTTTCCATTGCTTACATCGCCCACACGATAAAGGTGGACGAGCTGGGGGAGGCTATTTCAACGGCTGACCCAAAGTTTCTCCTCCTTTCCTTTGTGATGGCATTCTCGGCCATACTCGTCTCCACCCTGCGGTGGTACGTCATCCTTAGAAAGCTCCAGGACACGAGCTTCAAAAAAACCCTCACCGCTGTTCTGAGCGGTTTTTACATGATGGCCTTCCTTCCCCCCAGCTTTGGGCACGTCGCCAAGGTAAAACTTGTCGGGGGCGACTACTTCAAGGCCTTATCCGCTCTTGCCTTTGGCATTGCAATTGAGGTTTTAATCATCGCCGGCATCTCCCTGCTCGTATTCGGCGCAACGGCATGGGGCATCCTTTTGCTTGGGCTTCTCCTCGTGCTTCTCTTATACGAAACCGGCCCCTATAAGCTCCTCCAGTGGGGGCTGTGCTCTGTCCGGTGGATCAGTCCTCGGCTCGCTGAAAAGTTTGAGAGCTGGCTGGAAAGGGTGTATTCGGCATGGAAACACTCCAAAAGGGATCCTGCCACCTTTCTCATCTCTCTCCTCCTCTCCCTGCTTGCCCTGCTCTTGCAGGTGGGTGGGATAATCACCGTTGGGCGGGCCTTTGGGCTCCCTGTTGGGCCGGTTGAGGCTCTCAAGGCCTTTATACTCAGCACCATATTTGCCAGCGTGAGCGGAATTCCTTCTGGCGTAGGGGCAAACGAGCTCGGAATAACCCTTGCCCTGGGCTCGTCGACGAAGAGCGCACTCGTAGCGTTCACTTACAAGTTCATCTACCAGTACTTCTGGTCCTCTGTGGGTGCCGTGGAGTTCTACAGAGCCGTGGGGGGTAGATCATGAGGATAGCACTCGTGAGCGACTGGTACTACCCAAAGGTCGGCGGCGTTGCTAGCCACATGCACCACTTGGCGATACACCTGAAAATGAGGGGCCATGAAGTTGCTATCGTGACGAACGACCTCGAGACGGGAAAGGAAGAGGAGCTCGAGAGGCTGGGCATCGAGCTTAGGAAAATTCCCGGGACAGTGAGCCCTATAATTGGAATAAATCTGACCTACGGCCTAAAATCGAACAGGGAGTTGGGAGAGTACCTGAGGGACTTTGAGGTTGTTCACTCCCACCATGCCTTCACCCCGCTCTCCCTCAAGGCCGTGAAAGCGGGCAGGAACCTCGGAAAGGCGACGCTGCTCACAACGCACAGCATATCTCTCTCCCACGAGTCCTCTCTCTGGAAGGCTCTGGGACTTACTTTTCCCCTGTTCAGTCATTACTTGAGCTTCCCCCACAGGATAATAGCCGTAAGCAACGCGGCGAAGGCCTTCATAGAGCACTTCGCGGATTCTCCTGTGGACGTCATTCCAAACGGCGTCGATGACGAGTTATTCAGGCCCGTGGGCAGGAAAGAGCGGGAAAAAGTACGGGAAGAGCTCGGCATCGAGGGGCGCCTTGTCCTCTACGTCAGCAGGATGTCGCCGAGAAAGGGCCCCCACGTCCTCCTGAACGCTTTTCAGAGGGTGGCGAGGGAGGTTGATGACGCGCTCCTCGTGATGGTCGGCTCCGGAGAAATGCTGCCCATCCTGAAGGCGCAGGCTAAGTTCCTTGGAATCGAGGACAGGGTCAGGTTCATGGGTTACGTCCCCAATGAACTCCTTCCAAAGCTGTACGCGTCGGCGGACGTCTTCGTGCTCCCTTCAACAACGGCGGAGGCCTTCGGGATAGTAATACTTGAAGCCATGGCGTCAGGCGTTCCGGTTGTAGCTACGGACGTTGGCGGAGTCCCGGAGATAATTGAGGAAAGCGGAGGTGGGCTACTCGTCCCGCCGGGCAACGAGCTTTCTCTTGGGGACGCGATTAAGAAGCTCCTCAACGATGAGGAACTTGCAAAGCGGCTTGGAAGCAACGGACGAAAAGCCGTCGAAGAGCGTTATTCCTGGAAAAAGGTCGCCGGAGAGATAGAAAAGGCTTATGAGAATGCACTCCTTACAGGATTAGGGGAATATTAATGCGGATGGAAGAACTCACCTGGCCGGATTTTGAAAAAATTAAAGGGCACGTCGATACAGTTGTCATCCCCGTGGGAAGCGTTGAAGCCCACGGGCGGCACCTTCCGCTCGGAACTGACACATTCGCCCCGGTAGAGATAGCAAGGCGCGTGGAGGAGAGGGTTAGAGAGCTCGGCTGCGATGTCCTGATAACCCCTCCGGTCTGGTACGGACACACATTTGCCCTCAACGTTTATCCCGGCACGATAAACGTGGATGCCGGTGCCTTCAAGGGCTACATGCGGGAGATAATGCGCGAGTTCGCGGCAGAGGGGTTCAGGAGGATAGTCCTTCTAAACGGGCACGGGGGCAACCATTCCCCCTTGGTTCTGGCGGCGGAGGAAGTCGTTGAGGACTTTCCGGACGTTGAGGTATGGCTCATCAACTGGTGGATAGACTTTAGGGAGGACATCCTGAGCATATGCTCCAGCCAGGGGCATGCAGGCCAGGACGAGACCTCAGTTATCTTGGCGATAAGGCCGGAGCTCGTGAAGATGGAGAGGGCCAGGGGAAAGAAGGCCCGGTCAAAGGTTAGGCGCATAAGGAAGGACATAGGGCTGGAGCTGTTCCCGGACGGGGTCAATGACGACCCGTCCACCGCGACCGCCGAGAAGGGGGAGGCCATACTCAGTGTGGTGAGCGAGAGGATAACCCGCCTGCTGGTGGATGATGATGGGGAAAGAAAAAGTTCTCGGGGAGATTGACAGGCGCATAAAGCGCCTCGAGGCAGAAATAGAAATCGTGGAGAACAGACTCGGCTACCTTGAGGGAATAGGCGCACCGTCCAAGTACCAGGTGTTCCGAAAAAAGGACTACTCGGTTTACTATCTAATGCTCATGGGCGTCTGGATGCTCGTGGGGTTCCTTGCCCTAATGAGCATCCGCAACCGCCTTCCTGCTGGCATCAATGTCCCGCTACTCCCCTACTTCTTCATTTCCCTGACGCTCATAGTTTTCCCGCTCATATACGTGATCTGGAGCAGGCAGAGAGAACCAAAGACACCAATGGACGAGCTGGTGGAGAGGGAGAGGCTCGCCAGGCTCCTCTTGTCCCGCTTTTATTTTCCGCTCAGAAAGGCCGTTGAGGAGGGGGATGAGAACATCCTGAAGCGCCTTGCCGATGAGCTTCTGAGCGACCCCATCCTGGCGGAGGCCGTGGGGAGGTTGAACGAAGGGGATCCGAAGCTCATGGCATACGCACTCTACCTCTACTCAAACCGCTCCCCGGAGCTCCTGGAGGAGGTTAAAGAGACGGTGGAAAGGCTGAACAACAAGCCCCTGAAGGCCCTCCTCTCCGAGCTTGTGGGTGAAAGCGGGGGCTAAAGGTTATAACCATTTTTGCCGTTCTTTTTTTGGTGAGGTAATTGCGGCTGGAAGTTCTTACTAGGGAAGATATGAACGCCCTCTCCAGGGAGTTGAGCAGGGCGGGAATAATGAACAGGACGCTGGAAGATGTTTCGCCCCAGATATCACACTACGTCGTCATTGAGGGGACTTATTCGGAGCTTCTTGAGAAAGCAGAGGGAATAAAACCCGTTGAGGCTGCCCTGGAAGAGCTTAGACTGGCATATGAGGAGATAATGCGGGACTGGAAAGTGGGGGACAAAAAAAGCCTTGAAAGGCTCTTTGACGAGTCAGACCTCGGAAAGCTGATAGTGGTCACGGCCCTTATGGGGGCCGGGGCCGTTACTGAGGAGGAGGGGGCACTCGTTCTGAATGAGGCTATCCCCCTTGATGCTCTCGAGGTGGAGCTGCGCTTCCCCATAGAGGACGTTGAGGAGTATCTGGAGGTCATCGAGGAGCGCTTCAAAACGGGCATGGTGACCGAGTACACCCTCGAAAAGAAGTATTTCGTCGAGGTTATGGAAGTTGACCGGGAACTGGTCGAGGCGGCGCTCGAGATAGCGGAAGAGTACGCCACGGAAGAGAGTCTGGTGGAGGCGATGTTCGACGGCATAGCCCGCTCGGTTCTGGCGGATATGATAATGGAGCTGGCCGAGAAGTACAGGCGCAAGAACGAGCTGATAGAGGCAATAATGCAGAGGGAGCCGATAATCGTCGAGGGCGAGCGCGAGAGGGTGAACATATACTTTGACGAAGATGCGATAGAGGACTTCCTCAAGGAGCTTCAGACGCTCGGGTACCTTAAGGTCAAAGGGAACAGGATATGGGTCTGACCTCTGTTTATTGTCCCCTTCCCCGTAAAATTTTAAAAGTGGTTTTCTCACCTAACGCCGGAGGTGGTGGCAGTGGCGGAGCTGAAGGCGGTTGTGTTTTATGACCGCGACGGAACCCGCTACTACCGCTGCCCGCGCTGTGGGATGCTCTTCAAGAACTCAAAGGACTACACAAGGCACGTGAACAGGTCTCACGGCCACCTTTTCCGCTGATTTTTCTTCCGGAATGAAGAGAAGCCCTGACTGAAAAAGTGATGAGCGGTTAGGGCTTGCTGACCGGTTTGAGCTTTTTTATTCCCTTAAAATTATCTCCTTTGCGAGTTTCACTATGAACGTCTTTCCAACCTTTTCCCTGGTCACCAGCTGCTTCTTTTCGAGCTCTTGGATTATCCTGCTTATCGTCGGCCTTGAATATCCAGTCAGCTCTGGGAGTTCCTCCTGCTTAACCGTTCCGCCCTTCTCGAGGATTGCTTTGACGACTATCCTCTCCTTTTCCGTCAGGACCTCTATTGGAACCTTGTTGGCGGACCACTTTTTCTTGGCATAATACACGGTCACTGGCACCACTGTCGCCACGGAGATTATAACTGCGAGGATTACCATGGTCCAGTTCGTTTCCTTCTGGACTGGGGTGGTCGGAGGTGTTATTGTAAGGTCTTTCTTTATCCAGTATGTCTGGTAGCCCAGGGCCGTTATCTGGGACTCAAGGTCGTCCGGAAGGCCGGCCCCGATGATTACAACGAGCTCTGGCTGAAGCCTCTCGAGGGCCTCCTTCGTCGAGTTTGATAGCGTGGTGTTCTGGTTCAGTACGAGCGGGTGGTGCTCCACCATGGCCCACCGTGCGGCGGCTAAAGCCGAACCGTAATCGCTTGAGCTCGCGACGACGAGAACCTGATCACCGTTGGGGAAGAACCTCTCCGCGAGCTTTACAGAGGTCTCGGTTCTGTCCTTTCCGCCTATCCTCTCGACGCTGAAGCCGAGTTCGAGGAGCTGATCCTGAACATTGTCGCTTATCGCCTGCGAGTTGCCTATTATGAGTATCTTAGTCCAGCCGAGTTTGGCGTATGATTCGAGCTGGGCTATGGTTCCGGGGTCAAGTTCCTGCGGGTTCACGGGCAGTATTGGAATTCCAAACATGTGGGAATAGGGGAGGGCCACTATGTAGTCTATCATGTTGTCGTTTCTGACGAGTATCAGGTCATAGGGAGAAGTTTCGTTCTGGGCGGATGCGAGGGGAAGGACGAGAGATGACGCGATCAGCAGAATCAACGGTAGAGCAAAGGCCCTTTTGTCCATTCTATCACCTGAAAAGAAGGTGGGAGAAGGCCCTTAAAAGGTTTTTCAAAGGGCGAGCTCCTCCCCGGGTTCAAGTATTATGACCTCTGCCTTGTCCCCGACGAGCCTCTTGAACTCCTCCGGGTCGGCCGCTATCGGCGGCCAGGTGTTGTAGTGCATCGGGACGACCTTCCTCGGTTTGAGGAGTTCGACGGCCTTTGCGGCCTCCTTAACACCCATCGTGAAGTGGCCGCCTATCGGGAGCAGGGCTACGTCTATTGGCCCGTAGAGTTCGGCAAAGAGCTCCATGTCCTTAAACACGAACGTGTCGCCTGCGTGGTATATCTTGACGCCGTCAAGCTCGATGATGTAGCCGCAGGCGTTTCCGATGCTGTACTTGCCGTCGCTGCTGGAGTGCCATGCTGGAACCTGGACTATCTTGACCCCATCGACCTCAGTTGGGCCGTAGTTCATGCCTATGGTGGTTATGCCTTTCTCGTTCTCCACGAGGTAGTTGGCTATGTCGTACATGGCAACTATCTTCGCGCCGGTCCTCCTGGCTATTGCCGCGGCATCACCGATGTGGTCGCCGTGGGCGTGGGTTACGAGTATGAGGTCTGCTTCAAGCTCTTCCGGCTTGGCGGCAGCCTTTGGGTTCCCCGTCAGGAACGGGTCTATGAGGATTTTCTTGCTACCCTCAATCAGAAAAGCCGCGTGTCCGAGAAACTTCACCTTCACCACTGCCACCACCTCCGAAATAAAATAACCTGGGCTAACTTAAACCTTTCGGGTTGTGGTTGGAACAATCATTACCAAACGGCACGGTTTCCCACTGGCACTTCAAGTTACAATGGTGAGGAGGATGATAATCCGGGGAATAATCCAGATACAATGTAACAAAACGCACTTTGTTAGGACACAAGGGTGCATCCTCGTACAAAAAATGGCAAGATTTATAAATATGAACAATGTTGAATATGTATGGTGATTCAATAATGGAGAGCCAGACTCAAATACTAACTGTTCTGGTGCTGTATCTTTTGTTTTTGATAGGGCTTGGAGTTTATCAGGGAAGGAAGGCGAAGAGCGGCAAGGACTTTGCCATCGCGGGCAGACAGCTTCCGGGCTGGGTGGCTGCCCTCTCCGAGCGTGCCACCGGTGAGTCGGCGTGGGCGCTTCTGGGCCTCCCAGGTTTCGCTTATGCCGCGGGTCTCTCAGCGATATGGGTTGCTGTCGGCTGTGTGGCGGGCATTATCGTGGCCTGGGTGGTCTTTGCTGGAAGGCTGAGGAGAGAGGCCGAGAAGTACGATGCAACGACTTTCATCGACTACATAGCCAAGCGTCATTCCGACGCAGGAAAATGGATAAGAATCTTCGGCAGCATAACCGTGGTGTTCTTCTTTTTCTTCTACGTCGGCGCCCAGTTCCTTGGCGGCGGAAAGACCCTGAATGCACTCTTCGGCATTGACCCCAAGGTAGGAATGCTGATAACCGCGGTGATAATCCTGCCCTACACCGTCCTTGGCGGTCTCAAGAGCGTCGCATACACCGACACAGTCCAGGCTATCGTCATGATACTCACACTCACAATAGCACCAATAGTCGGCCTCATCTACATCGCCAACAACCCGGATGTTTTCGCCCACTCAGTTTCCAGCGCCCTTGAGATGGCGGGGCCGGAGTACTCCACAATCCTGGGCGGCATGGTGGGCAGTGCGGCGCTCATCTTCGTCATAGCTGAGTTTTCCTGGTTCTTTGGATACCTCGGCGGAATGCCCCAGCTCAGCATCAGGTTCATGGCCATCAAGGACGAGGAGAACGCCAAACTCGCCAGGAACGTCGGCGTCACCTGGACTATACTTGCCTACATCGGCGCCCTTCTCATAGGATGGATTGGTATAGCCATCTTCGGCCCGACAGGTCTCCAGGACCAGGAGGCGGTTATGCCGGAGGTCATGCTGAAGCTCTTCCCGCCATTCCTCGCGGCGGTATTCATAACCGGTGCAATAGCCGCCATGCTCTCGACTGCAGATTCACTGCTCATACTCTCCGCCACCGAACTATCCGAGAACCTGCTCAAGCCCTTCGTTTACAAGGAGGGCTTTGACCCGAAGAGAAGCCTCATGCTTTCGAGAATCACCACAATTGCCCTGGGGATTATAGCACTGATCACCGCGTATCTCGTACCGT
>JAGHBN010000061.1 GCA_021160985.1 Thermococcus sp. | reverse complement strand
TCCGACACTGAAATAGTGGGCAGAATGGGCATGTCCCTGATCCCCGCCGTAATAATCGAGGCCTTCTCGCTCATTGTCTCCCTCATCGTTGTCTTCAGGCTGAACTTTTACCTCGGTGTCATAACTCTCCTGACACTCCCCATATACGGCTTCTCGCTCAGGGCCTTCGTTCACGGACTCAAAACAGCTTCGGCTGAGGAGAGAAAGCGCTACTCAGAGACGGTTGGATACTTCAAGGAGGGCCTCGACGGCCGGCTTGATGCGAAGTCCCTCAACGCCTTTGAGTACCTCGTGGACAGGGTTTCAAAGAAGCTCGACAAGTGGGTCGAGGCATCGAAGAGGGTAGCTTTCTACAGTAGCGCCAACTACGGCCTCCAATCATACCTCTCGACGATCCTTCCGCTCCTCGTCCTCCTATCCGGCGTTGTCCTTGTTAAAAAGGGCATGGCAACTCTACCCTCAACAGTAGCCGTTTTCTCGTACCTAGGAAGGGTTTATTACCCTGTTGAGCGCTTCGCCTTCCTGTGGAGCAGTTATCACCGCGCCGTTCCAATCATTGAGAGGATATGGGACGTCATTGAAAGGGAAACGCCAAAGCTTGAAAAGCCCTCCTGCTCGCCCGAATCCTACGATATCGAGCTGAAAGACGTTTCCCTGTCCTACGGCAATTCAACTGTCCTCGAGGGGATAAGCGAGAGAATCCCTGAAGGTGGAAAGCTCGGAATAGTTGGGGCCTCTGGTGTCGGAAAGACGACGCTCGCTTTGATTATCGCGGGAATCCTAAAACCAAGAGGGGGTGAAGTAAGCGTCGGAGAATGTCCGCCGTCTGCACTCCTCGGTGATTCCCTGATATACGTACCGTCTCACCCGTATCTCTTCACAGGCACCCTGCGCGAGAACTTAACCCTCGGCAGGGAAATCCCGGACGAGAGGTTGAGGAGCCTCTTGCATATGGTGGAGCTCAGTGATTTTGACCTTGACCATGTGATTGAAGAGGGAGGCAAGAACCTCTCACTGGGGCAGAGGCAGAGGATTGGCCTCGCGAGGGCTCTGGCAAGGAATCCAAGGATTCTAATCCTCGATGAGGCGACATCTGGAATGGACTCCGAAAGGGAAGCGAGGATATTGAAGCGGTTGATGGAGGCCGACATGACGCTAATCATTATCTCCCACAGGCTCTCGACGGTCAGAGGGATGGGGGAGATTTGGGTTCTCGATAGGGGCCACGTAGTGTGCAGGGGCCGGCATGACGAGCTGTTGGAGAATTGCCAACGCTACCGCGAGCTGTTCAGAGAGCAAGAAAAAGGGAAGGGGAGCCCATAATGTTTCACCTCATCTCGTTCCACTCCGGATTTCCGTAGCGCTTCTCAATGAGCTCCTCAGCCAGCTCAAGCTCGTAATCCGTCAGCTCGCCCTCCTCTAGCTCGAAGGCGTTGAAAAAGCTCTCCCTCAACAGCCCGTAGGCTTCCCATCGGTTCAGCTTTATTCCCTCGCGCTCCAGGGTCGTAACGCGCTCCCAGATGCTCGAAACGCCCTTGTCCGCGAGCTTCGCCTTTGAAACGCGGAGAACCTTTCCAAGCACATCGACGCGCGTCGCATACATGAAGGTGCCGTGCTGGAGTATTACTCCCTTCCTCCTTGTCTGGGCCGAGCCGCTGATTTTCTTCCCGTTGGCTACGATGTCGTTCAGCCCAGCGAAGTCGGCTTCTAGGCCGGGCCCCTTCAGTGCATCAACCAGCGGGCCGGCCAGGTAACGGTAGCTGCTCTCGACGTTCTTCAATGCAGGGTGCAGGTCTTCACCGACAACTACGGAGTAGGTTATCTCCCCAAACTCGTCATGGAACACCGCACCACCACCTGTAATCCTGCGCACGACGGGAATGCCGAGCCTCTTAGCTTCTTCAAGGTTGACGTCGTGGACGACGCTCTGGAACCTGCCAATCGTCACGGAGCTCGGTGAAAAGATGTACAGCCTGACGGTGTCGGGGACTTTCCCCTCTATTCTGGCGCGCATTATGGCCTCGTCTATCGCCATCTGGACTTCCGGCCTTGCAACAATGAGTGGAATAAACCTCATAACACCACCATGGTTAAAAGGCTCCAGGCGTTTTTAAATCATGCGATGATGAGGCCCAAGCCCTTCCGAGGCCACGATGAGGAGAGCGGTCACCACTGAGCAAGCTTTGCCTGTGCAAAGCTTGACCAAAAGTCCTTTACTCTGCCAAAGGAGTGTGAATAGTTGCATGCCGTAATAAGTGGGCAGTTTTGTTTAGGGTTTGTATTCAAACAAACCATTTCAAAAAGTGTTTTACTGAAAACAGCGCCCTTCGGGCGTCTATTTAAGCAACCCCAATCAAAGAGGGCGTTTCGGGGACTCAGGATGAAAATGGCCAGGAATACTGGAAATCAATCCAAAAAGAAGGTTAAAAAGGAGCTACAAGCTTTGACCAAACCTTGTGCAGGCAAAATTCTGGGGGCGTGGGGGCGCCAGCCCCCCGGAGTTTTAAAGAAAAGCGGGGTTGTGGGGTGAAACCCCGCTTCGGGGGTTTGAGAGTACAGAGAGATAAGGGGGCGGAGCCCCCTTGTCTTTCGTAGGGTCAGGGGCCGATTAGTTCCTCATCGGAACCTCGGACACCTACCCTCACATCATCCCAGACCTAGGGCCTCCCTTATCTCGAGGGGTATCAGTCCTATCTTCGGGAAAACCAGCAGCGCCTTGTCCTCAACGGCGTAGGCAGGAACGCAGGGCACTTCACCGTACGGCGTCGGGTACGGAGGATCGGGGGCCCAGTTGTTGTCGCCCCAGGTGAGGAAACACTTCTCGGTCTTACCTCCGAGGTTCACCTCGCTTATCTCCCTAACGCGGTGAATTATTGGATACTCATAACCGGGGCGCTTGTAGACTACGACGTCCCCCACCTCAATATCGTCTATGTTCTCCTCGTTTATACCTTTCAGGAGCACGACGTCCCCCCTGTAGAAGACGGGCTCCATCGAGCCGCTGACCACTATCACCAGGGGGGTGTCCGTGTGGAGGGCCAGCTTAAGTCCGTATTGAACGCCAACGACTATGAGGAGGACGACGACTATCCACGCAACGTCTTTCTTCCATCCTTCCTCCATCTCAGAGCCTCCATTAGAGTCGCTATTTTGACGGGTATGGCACCGATTGCGGTGCAGGTTTCAAGGCTAACCCTCTTTCCCGTTATATCCATATGATAGCGCGCGGACTTAAAGATTTCCTTTGGAAGACCGTGCCGCCCGAGGCCCACCAGGAGGAGAAAGCTCTCACCGCGCAGGGCACGTTCAGCAAGCTCGAGTGGGATTATCTCCTTCTCCTCGCTCGGCTTCCTGGTGGTCGCAACGGGCATCCCGAACTGCGGAGGAAAGCCCCGCCTGGGGATCTCCAGAAGGTGAAAGCGGTTCTCCTCAGCCAGCTCCAGTAGGTACCTGCCGCCCTCGCCTATCGTGGTGTGGCCGCTTACCTCCTCAGCCACATCTACGGGCCTGCCGTCCAGCGGAAAGCCCACCAGAGCAAGGTGAAAGCCGTAGGCATAGGCCACCGGGGCCGCCCTGGCTATTGCCCTGAGGTGCGCCTCGTGAAGCCTCCTAACATCGTACGTGTTATAAAGGGCCAGCGTGAGCATGGGGCCTCACCGGAAGTGTCCAACAAACGTTTATAAGGATTTGGAAAGGAGAATATACAGTTATGACAACCCTTGAAGACGTTCGTTCTCTCACGGAAAGGGGCTACTATGAGGAAGCCCTTGAAAAGATTCCCGAGTTAGAAGACCCCCTGGATCAGCTCGAAGCGCTCAGAGAAACTGTCCAGCACATAGTGGAGCACAGAGGGCCGGTCGAATGGATCCCCGACATTGTGGAGGACATGCAATACATAACCAAGAAGCTCAAGGAGGCCGAAAACAAGGCCCTCGGTTATGGAATGATCGGCTCAGCCCTCGCTGTCGCCGGCTACACATCCGAGGCTGCAGAGTTCTTTGAAAGGGCCATAAAGGAAACCAGAAAAATAAAAAACGACATAGAGCGCGGTGAAGTCCTGGCAAACATAGCCTACGAGCTAGCGGTTGCGGGCTATCCAGAGGAGGCCCTAGAAATATTTGACAGCGCCTTTGACACCATAATATACGCCGGGGTTAACTACAATCTAAAAGTGGATGCGATCCTTCACCTCGGAGAGCTC
Source organism: Thermococcus sp. (assembly GCA_021160985.1). Taxonomy (GTDB): domain Archaea; phylum Methanobacteriota_B; class Thermococci; order Thermococcales; family Thermococcaceae; genus Thermococcus. Next base: position 12,578 of record JAGHBN010000061.1, on the reverse strand, counting down.
ATGGAAAAGACCGGAGACATCCTCCCCGCCCAAACCGCCATGAAGTTCTACCGCATGGCCTTTGACATCTTTGACAAACTCCAAGCCAACCAGAAGGCCGCAATTGCGGATAAAAAGTTCAGACTGAGCCAGACGGTGTATGATGTCGGACTCCCCTCCATCCGAAAGGCCCTCCTTGAAGGGAGGCCCCACTACGCCCTGGCGCTCATGGAGAAGATGTACGAAGGGACTCCCCGCCTGATAGGAACCCTTGAGATAGCCCTCTGGATGAAAATGGTCAACGACCTAGAATACATTGATGTTGTGGAGAGGGCGTTCCAGAAGTGCAAAGACCTAAGGCTCACCGAAGCCAACACCCAGAAGATTGCAAAGCTCCTGACGGACCTTGGAGAGCTGAAAAAGGCCATGGAGTTCTCTGAGAGAATAGGAGACCCGGAGAAGAGGAGCGAAGTCATAAAGGCCATAGCGCTCGAGCTCGCCAAGATGAAAAAGCTAGACGAGGCCATAGAAATTGCCCACCTGATTCCAATCCCCCGGATACGGGATCAAACCCTTGAAGATATAATCACCCTCGAAGAGAAAGCGGGGGATTAAAATGATATTTGACGCGCACTCTGACCTGCCAACGTACGTTTTCGAGGAGAGGAAACGGGGAGAGAGGAGCGTCCTGGACAGGAATTTTGACAGGTTTTTTGGAGGACTAATAACGGCGAGGGTCGTTTCCATATGGACCCCCATCGAAAAGAGAGGCCACGCAACTACCTACGGGCTTGAGGCTCTGAACCTCCTTCTAAGGGATGTTGAGGAGAGCCTGAACTATGAAATCGTCAAAAAAAGCGATGAAATGAAAGAAGTCATAAAAAGCGGCAGGGTCGCTCTCTGGATAGGAATGGAAGGAGGAGAGCCGATAGGAGAGAGCCTCGACCTCCTGGAGATCTTCTACCGGCTCGGCCTGAGGGTTCTGACGCTCACCTGGAGCCTGCGCAACGCTATAGGCGACGGAGTCTTTGAAAGAACCGGCGGAGGGCTCACGAACTTCGGCGTTGAAGTCGTCGGGAAGGCGGAAGAGCTGGGAATACTCCTCGACCTCAGCCACATAAACGAGACCGGCTTCTGGGACGCGCTGGACGTTACGGCATTCCCGGTCATAGCGTCCCACTCCAACGCGAGGGCCCTTTGCGACAGCCAGAGAAACCTGACGGAGGAGCAGATAAAGGCGATAGCGGAGCGCGGTGGTGTGATAGGTGCAGTTGCCATCCCAAGCTTCGTGGACAAGGAAAAGCCAACGCTGGAGAAGTACGTGGAGCACATAAAGTACATGGTTGACCTGGCCGGTTACCGCCACGTGGGCCTCGGCTTCGACTTCGTTTACTACCTGAAGGGCTGGAGCGAAAAGAGCGTTGAAGGCTTTGAGAACGAATCAAAGATCCCGGCGCTGCTCGAAAGGCTGAAGGAGAACTTCAGCGAGAAAGAGGTAGAGGCGATAACCTTCGGGAACTTTGAGCGCGTTTTTGAGAGAATAACTTAAGGCTTCCGCAGAAAGGATGGGAGTCTTAAGTGTCTCTTGCTGTTGAGCGAACCTAAAAAGCCGAGAAATATCGCCTCGCCAGTGGAACGGGCCGAGAGCATGCCGAAAGTCTTTGAGGGCTCTGTGGCAGAACGAACCGTCTCAGTGCTGCGCTCGACCTCAAGAGCAAGGGGCCGATAACTACCAAGCACTATGGCCCGCTCCCTATCAGAGGCCCCCTCCCGTCTCCCCTTTTTGAAGGCATTGAAGGCACTCGACAGGACGTTACTGGCCTCTGCCTCCATAAAAACGCGGTTCTTAAGCTCCCTGGCCCACCCGCTCCACGCAAGGTGACCGGAGTAGCCCAATAGATAGCCAAGTAAGTAGGCCTTTCGTACGGGGTCGGTCTCGGATAGTATCTCCTTTATAGTCACCGGCTTTTTTCTGAAGCGTTCACTCATACGAGCGGCCCCCTAACGTAGAGTCCGCGAGGCCCGAACTCAATCCGGTACATCTTCGTTTCATGGTTAGTCCTGCGCATCTTGAGAACCTGAATTGCTCTCACCATCTCAGCACCATCCAAGTAATAGTGAAGCATTATAACACCGTCAACCAGGTAGTACTCCTCCGTGTAGCGGTCGAGTTCAGTTAGTTCAGCAATAAAAATGCCGGTTATCCCCAGCCCCTCAATTGTTCTAATAAAAGTCGCCAGCTCGGCCCTTTTCTCCGCAAGATTGGTGGTTGGAAAGTCTATCGCCGTCAGGGAGTCTATAACGAGCCGTGATATATTTGCTTCCCTCGCGAGGTCTTTAATGCGGATCATTACACTGCTCCATTGGGGCGGTTTCGCCGTAGAGCCCCAGAGCTCCTTTCCCAGGTCGTAGAGAATCAAGTTCCCGCTGGTAACGTAGTACTTCACCCGCGGATCAAAGCGCTCAAAATCTTTGAGAACCTCCTCAGGCTTGTGGACGAGTGAGATGTAAGCAACGCGCTCGCCGTTCCTTGCCCCCTCGACAAGGAACTGCATTGCAAAAGTCGTCTTTCCGCTCCCCGGTGGACCCGTCACCAGGTAAGCCTTTCCAGGTATAAGTCCCCCCTCGATTAACTCGTCAAAGCCGGGCACCCCTGAACGGATTCTTCCCCACGTCATGTTTTCGCCCCCATTAATAATTAATTAAATTGTGAGCAAAATTATTATAAAAGTATGGCGGACTGTAAAGCTGGGGAAAGGCATGGACGCTTGCTTTTTAACGGCCAGAGACGCAAGGAGAATGCTCCTTTCAAGGGGCACAGTTAAGCTCAACCTCGACCTTAGAAAAACGAACAGGACGTGGGAAGTGATCCGGGAAGGCGACGAATTCATCTTTCCAGACGGCACGCGGGTTGAAAGGAACGTCATTGAGAGAATCGCAAGGGACGAGGGGAGCGTCTACTTTGCGAAGGGCGGAGGGGTCTACAAGGCAGCAATAGCGGGAGAGCACTTCTACAAGCTTGTCCCGACGATTCCGCCGACGATAGAGATAAACGGCATCAGAATGCACAGGACTAAGGAGATAAACCCCCTCCAGGACACGAGGAACAAGGTGAACACGGTCAAACCAAAGGAAGGGGAAACCGTCCTCGACACCTGCATGGGGCTCGGCTACACCGCCATAGAGGCCTCGAAGCGCGGGGCCTACGTCATAACCATCGAGAAAGACCCGAACGTCATCGAGCTGGCAAGGATAAACCCCTGGAGCAGGGAGCTGTTCACGGGCGGCAAAATTCAGGTGATCCAGGGAGATGCCTTCGAGGTCGTGAAGAAGTTCAAGGAAGGGAGCTTCGATGTGGTAATACACGACCCACCGCGCTTCTCATTAGCCGGCCACCTCTACTCGGAGGAGTTCTACCGCGAGCTTTTCAGGGTTCTGAAGCCCGGGGGTAGGCTCTTCCACTACGTCGGCAACCCCGGAAAGAAATACCGCAGAAAAGACCTCCAGAGGGGTGTCATGGAGCGGCTGAGGAGGGCTGGCTTTGTGGGGGTTAAAAGGGTCGAGGAAGCGCTTGGAGTTGTGGCGAGAAAACCTGAAAAGAAGGGTAATTCATAGCCTTTGGAAGACACGATACATTACGGGGTCGGGGATCCTGTACTTCCCATGCCCAGCCGACTCAAGGAAACCGTAGTCAATCAGCCTGTTAATGTAGTTCCTCAGAGATTTGTCATCTACGCCAACTTTTTCTTTAATCACCTCGAACCGTGCATGGCCACACCCCTCGCTGAGCTCCGCAACGGCTTTCATCACAAGCCTATATCTCGGGGACAGCTTGGTGAGCTCCTTAAATTCCGAGGCTACATATGCCATCGCCTTCTCAAGGACTCTCTCAACGGCCTCATCATGCGTTAGGCCATCAACCCTTGAAGCCCCGTAGTGAACGAGCCAGCCGGGAATGCCGTCGAGGGTTTGAATAGCAGAGAGCAATTCCCCCTCATCAACGGGCTTACCCACCTCCCCAAAGCCCCGTTCAAGGAACTCAAGGCTTTCCGAGGGATTAAAGCGAGGAAGGCGAATCCTGACCTCGTACCTTCCAAACAGAGGAGAGGAACCATCGTAGAGCTTCAAAAAGTTCTCAAGAACACCAACCTGTGAGCCTGTGAAGACGAGAACAACGTTCTGAAGGGCATCGAGAACCCATGCAAAGAATCGGGTCATGTCTTCGTTTGAAAACCTGAGGTACTGAGCCTCGTCGAAGGCAACTATAACCGGATTTCCTGTTTTGTTTAGGAGAGAGAAAACCTCAACGAGGTCCGGCTTATCGCCAATGTCGAGCTCAACGGGACCGAGCTTAACGCCCTTCACCTTTGAAAGGACACTGCCGGCGACGTTGCGTCCAAGGAGAGCCCTATAAACCTGCTCAGCTATGACCTTCTGAGGGTACTTGGAATTCAACGAGGTTGCGGCACGGGTGTCTATTACTATATGTGGAATTCCATCTCCTGCGAGCTCATTGAGAGAAGCGTAAAGGAGGCTGGTCTTACCGATTCTCCTAGGCCCGGTAATTAGTATGAAGTTTCTACCCTTTCTCACGGCATCTCTAAAAATCAGATACTCGGCCTTCCTGCCGAAGAGTTCATGAATTGATGTCTTGGGACGAACATCAAACAACATTTAAGGACACCCCCCTAAAAGGGGGATGTCCAAAGGTGTATATAAGGGTGGCGGTTAAATCCCTCCGACCTCTTCAAGCTCTTCAAAGGCCTCGAGGTTCGTGTAGTAGTCCATGAGCTCCTTGAGCTCTTTTCTCATCCGTATGCTCCGGATTATCGCTATTCCAAAGCCTATTATCGACGGCCATATCAGGTAGAGGAGTAACTTTGCGTCGCTTATTGGAATGGGCCTCGGGTCGGTGAAGCGGTTGAAGTTCCATATCATGAAGGCTATCATCAGCCAGGCCGTCGAGAAGTTGGTGAGCCCGCTGCCGCTCTCGCCGAGCTTAAGGCCGGGAATGACGTCCTTTGTAATCGGCGGGAGCAGGTTGCTTCCCATGAAGCCGAGCTGGTCCTCGAAGACGTGAAGCCACTGACCTATCATTGAAGCGAGTGCGAGCTCGGTGGCGTGCTCGTAGCCTATCAACTTGAAGAAGGCGAAGACGACAAGGCCTATTATGATGCCCATCGTGAGGGAGTGGCTGAAGCCGTGGTGCCAGGGCAGGAACCTGTCCTTGACGACGGTCTTGCCCTTGAACGTGGCTCTCCTGAACGCTATCTCCGGGCCGGAGAATGAGTCTACCCTCGTGGGCTTGGGATAGGTCTTGATAAAAGGCACGTTAACCTTCGCTATTCCGTACTTCCTGTACTCGGGAACGTCGCCGCCTATCGCGACCCCTCCAGGGGTCACTATCGGCCCCATCTCGACGCGGACTTCCCTCTTCGGCGGGTCGAGGTGGACGAAGAACTGCCTGTAAACGTCTCCTGGCAGGCGGATGTTGTGTATCTTGACTATCCTCTCGCCCTCGCGGTAGGCCTCCTCGATGGCCCTTGCTATCGTCTCTGCTATGCCCTGCGGGTGCGGTGCGTCGCTGACGACGAGCTTGAGGGAGCCGTCCTCATCAACATCGACGTAGCCGAAGACGAGCATCTCCCTGCCTTCCTCTATCTTTCCGAACTCCTCCTCAAAGAACTCGTAGTCGTCACCGAAGGCCTCGACGGTTATCTTTCCGGTCCCGTCGTTGAGTGTGAAGACTATGGTGTTGTAGCTATCCGTCACGGTCTCTTCCGTTCCGTCCTCGCGGAGCACCTTGTAAGTGAGCTTTCCTGAACCCTGGACTAGGATTTCCTCGACCTTTCCCTCGACGGCAAAGAACTGGTAGCGGTTCTTCTCGCTAAGCTCGCTGATTTTAACGAGCTTCGGCGCGTAGTGCTTCTTCTCGTCCCACGGGGCCGGGTCTATCTCGTAGTCCCTTCTGGCGAAGAACTTCCCGAACTTGAAGTCCACGAAGTCAGGGAAGTAGGCAGCGGCTGCAGCTATGACGGGGATGAGTATGCCGAGGCGCAGGTCGCCGACGAGGGCGGCGAAGAAGGTCGCCGCCGCGAGGCCCGATATGTAGTGCGTGAATCCTCTCATCTTACATCACCCCAGCCCGAGCAGGTGCATGAAGTACCCGGTGTTTCCGGTCATGCTGATGAGCACGGGCAGTACGAGTCCTCCAAGGCAGTAGCTCCTCCTGGTGTTGAAGGCTGCCGCCATCATTCCAATGGCCGTTGAGACGAAGAGCACGACAACTCCCATCGGGCCCGTGAGGAGGTAGGAGATAACTACTAGGACTACTGCCACGATGTACGAGAGCTTCTTGATGTGGAGGACGTTGAAGCTCCTGGCTATGAACTTGGAGAGGTAGTAGGTGAACAGGAAGCTTATTCCCGCGCTGAGCAGTATGACGCCCATGGCGGCAAGGTACTCCGAGTAGCTCTTTGGCGTGTAAACTGAGCTCACGAGCCATGCCGCCGCTCCCCTCGTGAGCCTGAGGTTCGGCAGGAAGAGGCGCGTGAAGGCTCCAACGTAGTAGATGACCCTGTTCACGCCCTGGCTTATGATGAAGGCATCGTCTCCGCGCTGGCTCGTCATGTGGCCGGCAACGAGCGCACCCATACCTCCGGTGATTATTGGATAGACAGCCGCGATAGTTCCACCGAGCGCCCCACCGAAGGTTGCCTTGAGGGCGTTGTAGATACTGCTCTCGACCCTGTCCTCCGGAACCTGCTCAAGCATCGGCGGGTTGGAGAGTATGTTAAGGAGAACCCAGGACATTCCGAAGAAGCCGATGAACATCGGGGTCAGCCTGGTGTAGGCACTCGTCGTCGGAAGGAGGTTGGTGTTCATGACGATGAAGCCCAGTATTCCTGAGATGAAGAACACCAGGATTCCGCCGAGTATCTGCCTCCAGGCCAGCCAGAGCCTTTCAGCAGGCGTTTTTCCGCGGTCTCCTTCCTTGGGCCACTCGCTCATGAACATGAAGAGCACGATGGCCACCAGGAAGTAGGTTATGTAGGGGCTGGTCGCCTGGTAGATTGGAGGTAGAACCTTCGGGAATATGAAGAGCGCCCCCAGCACGAGGACGAGGGTTCCTGCAACCGCGCCGATGAGGTAAAGGAGTACCGCCTCATGTCCTCTGCCGAGGAGCAGGTAGCGCTGGGTCGGGAAGAGGAGGAACACCGCGCTCTCGTCGGCAACGCTGAAGTAGACGCTCGATATCGCGCTTACGAAGGCATAGGCCACTATGGCCCCTATGGCAAAGAACGGGAAGGCCTGGACGGGCATCAGCTCGCCGACGCCGAAGACCGCCACGAGCAGGGCCATGATATTGAATATGTGGAATCCTGGAATCCACGAGATTAGTGAGCCGAACAGCACTCCAGCGAAGGACCAAAGTAAAAGGTCAGAGAGGGGAACCATGGCCATCACCTCACCTCGATGCAGTCACCCCTGTAGGGGATGACCTCAACGGTTCCCCTGTACTCCGAGACGTAGCCCGCTATCCTGACCGTCTGACCCTTTTCAAAGCTCATGTCTCCAGCGACGCTCTTCGGGATGAATACCACCAGCTCGCCGCTTCCGTCGTCTACGGTAAGCTTGATGAAGGAACTGCCCACATAGACGTCCTTGATGGCACCCTCCACGATGACCGTCTTTCCGAGCAGGTCAAGGGTGACTTGGCCGGTCTTGACCCCCTTGGCTGGAACCGCTTCAACCACGGCTATGGAGACTACCTCCTTGGCGTCGGCGTCATAGGTTATTCTGAGGGTGCTTCCCGTTCCAGCCTTTCTCGGGTCTGGGAGAAGCTCTCTCTGAACCGGGAGCTCGGCACTTCCGCTGTCGTCGTGGACTTTCATGATGTAGCCGTTGTCGTAGCTCAGCTCCTCCCATGTCACCGTGAGGTTAACGATTCCGGCGGCGCTCGAAAGCTCAGCGACTTTCACTTCTTCCGCTTGAGCACTTTCTCCCGAAGGCTTCTCACTCACCACGACAGCGTCGATGTCGTAGACAACAATCTCAGGTTCACCGTCGTACTCGTCAACATAGCCCGCGACGGTAACCACCTGTCCCTTCCCGACGCTAACGTCAGCACCACCCGGTATGAACACTGCTATCTCACCGCTCCCGTCGTCCACTATCAGCTTGAGGTTGCTTCCGATGGTGATCACGTCCAGGACAGTTCCGTTTACAGCGACTGTTTTACCCTTCATTGAAAGGGTCACTGCGCCGGTGCTGACCAGCGGGGAGGGTCTGGCTCTGCTGACCTCCAGCTGGGTTATTCCGCCGGATAGCGGGTCGGCCACAACCTTGAGGGTGCTTCCAGTGCCGGCTTCGAGCGGGTCGGGCAGCAGCGAGCGCTCGACGAGCAGGGTCGCGCTTCCGGTCGAGTCGTGGAAGGTGAGTGCGTAGTCCGGCTTCTGGTAAGCTATGGAATCCCACGTCACAGTCAGGAGAAGCGGCTCCGTGGCGCTCTCAAGGTCCGAAACGGTTCCCTCGACGGGTCCGGTTTGCTGGAGCTTCTCAATCGCGGCCGGGTTGAAGAGCACCACCTCCGGCTCGTCGCGGTAGATTTCGACGTATCCTCCAATCTGCACAATGTCTCCCTCGGCCGGGACGTAGGTCAGCTCGTTGGCGGTCGTTCTTGGGATGAAGACCGGGAGATCGCCTATGGTTATCTTGAGGTTGCCGCTGAGGTTGGCCACGTCGGTGACCCTGCCGACGACCGCGACGAGCTGACCCTCCATCTCCGGCGTGACCTCGTCGGGCTTGAGTGGAACAGGGGCTATGGGAACCTCTACAGCGAGGTTCTCGCCCTTCACGAGACCCTCATCAACCACGAGACCCCTCACCACCACCTGACTGCCGGTTCCCGCTTCGAGCGGGTTGAGGTTGAGCAGTGCCTCCCTTGGAAGGGAAACCCCGACGCCGTCAACTGTGACGTAGTAGGTTCCGTTGGCGTAGGCTACTCCTTTTATCTGGCCCACGAAATCGACAAGCTGGCCCCTGTAGTCAGCGAGCTGGGCCGCTGTAACCTTTGGAACCTCTATTGCCTGGGGCGGAAGCGGCTCCCCAAGGGCCCTTATACCCGACCCGGTGTAGACCACGACCTCAAGCGCACCGCGGTACTCCTCAAGGTATCCGCCCACCTCGACGCCGAGGTCGGCCTTAAGGTTGGCCATCGTCTCGTTGGAAATCTCAGCGAGGGCGGCAGAGGGTATGAAGACGTCAATCTTTCCGGTTCCGTCATCCACGACGAGCTTGAGGTTGGAGCCTATCCTGACAACTTCTTCGATGTTGCCCCTGACGGCGACTATTGAGCCGAGCATGTCAGAGGTTAGGGTTCCTATGGGCCTGAACTCGGTCTTCACAGGCTTGACGACAGCCACATAAGCCGCAACGAGCCTGCCGTCGTCCCCCATCCTTCCTGCGACCTTGAAGGCGCTCTCGCTCGACACATTGAATGGGTTGATATTTGCAAGAATCTCACGCGGGACAACGGCTTCAAGGTAGTTCTGACCGTCGGTAAGGGTCAGCACGTAGCGGCCGCTCTCGTAAGTTACACCGGCTAGGGAGCCCTCAACGGCCATTACCATTCCAGGATAGCCGCGTGCCTCGCTTATCTTGACGACAGGGGCTTCCTCAATCGGCGTCACTGAGACCTGGGAGAGGTCCCTGACAACTATCTCAGGTGACGTGCCTTTGTAGAGGTAAACTACTCCGGGAGCGTAAAGCGTGTCACCGACATTGACTGAGAGGTTGTGGAAGAGGAGCAGAACCCTCGGCACTAGAACAGTAACCTCGGACTCGCCCGTGTCCACCGTAAGCAGGTAACCCGAGCTGACGTTGGAGAACTCGGTAACAATGCCCTCAACCGCCACGTAGGAACCGCTCATATTCGCATCAAGAGCTCCCACAAAGGCGGGGTTCTCGGAATAGGCTTTTGAGTGAAACTGAAGACCGTCGAGATACTGCAGGATGCCATAAGTGTATGTTTCCCTCACGCGGAGCTGTATTTCAGCCTCGATCCTGTCGCCGGGGAAGGGGACCTTGCCCTCCTCAATGAGCTTCTCGGCCAAGGGCGAGTAAACTCTGATATCCATTGATTCTGTACCGTCATTGATGGAGAACGTTACCGTGATCTTTCCGCCGCTCTCCGATACGTAGGGAACTGTTACAACGTCGCCTTCGACTCTGACGACGGCATAGTTCATGAGGTAGTTGCCATAGACGTCGTTTACCTTGGCCATGGGTGCCTGGGCGCTCTGGGCGGCTACGAGGAGGAGAGCAACGCCAACTACTGAAAGGAGAAGGGAAATATACTTTAACCTCGATACATCGAGCTTCTTCTGCTCCTTCAGCCCGTGATAGTAGAGCTTTTTCTCACCTTCCTTTCCCGCCATAAACAGACCTCCGGATTATTTAACGTAGCAAACGAATTGATGGTTTTTCTTTTTAACACTTTCGTGTCAACACGGTGCAGGATGGGGCAGTTTTGAATAAGAGAGCGCTTTACGTGCGAGAAAAATAAAGCCTAAACTCCGACGAAAAGCGGGATTGTACGGCTGGCCCTCCCACTGGCAATTTGGGGTGGTTCTGAGAGAATTTGATGGAATATTCATGAAAAAACAAAAAGAGGTCGAAAGAACTGAAAATCAGTTCCCATCTCCCTTGAGTATCTTCTCGACGTCGAAGCCCTCCTCGTACTTCTTGAGTTTGTGCTCGAAGAACTCTATGAAGAGCCTGTAGCGCTTCGCCCTGTGCCTCGGGCTTCCGCGGACGCTGTGGCCGTGGGCGCCGCGCTTGAATATCGCTATGTAGGCTTCCTTGCCCATGTCCTTGAGCACGTTGTAGAACATAAGGCTCTGGTCGAGCGGACAGCGGTAGTCCTCAAGCGAGTGGATTAGGAGTATCGGCGCCTTCACGTTCTGAGCGTAGAACAGGGGGCTGAGCTTCCGGTAGTTCTCGTTCTCTAACGGATTTGGCCCGATGACCTCGACGTCGTACCAGAGCCCTATGTCCGAGAAGGCGTAGCTGGTGAGCCAGTAGCTTATGCCGTTCTCGCTGATGCCGGCCTTGAAGAGGTCGCTCTGGGTCAAAGCCCAGTTGGTCATGAAGCCGCCGTAGCTTATGCCCGTTATTCCAACGCGCTCCCTGTCGGCCTGCGGTTCGAGCTTAAAGAACTCCCCGATGCCGTTCATTATGTCCTCAAAGTCTTCTAAGCCAGTCCTCTCAAGGACGCGGAGCGCAAAATCCTCATCGTAGCCGTTGCTTCCGCGCGGGTTTACGAAGACAACGTAGTAGCCCTTGTTCGCCATCAGCTGCATCTCGTAGACGAAGCGGTGGCCGTACATGCCCTTAGGCCCGCCGTGGACGAAGACTATCACCGGGGCCTTCTCGTCCTCTTTCAGCTCCGGTTTGAGGTACCAGCCGTCTATGTCGAGGTCTTTGCTCTTGAAGCGAAAGTGTCTCGGCTCGAAGGTCTTGAGCTTGGCAAATATCGGCCCGTTGTAGTCGGTCAGCCGTTTCAGCTCGCCGTCGTAGAGGTAGAGCTCGCCTGTCCTCGTGGCAGTCATGATGAGGAGCAACGCCTTTCCGTCGCTGACGTCGAACCCGTAAATCCAGTGGTCGCCGGCGACAACGCGCTCGGCCTTCCCGTCCCAGAGCCAGAGGTTCACCCTGCCAGCATCAGGCGTGAGGAAGTAGACCTTGCCGTCGGTAAGCTTCGCGTCGTAGACATCGAGCGGGCCCTCGTAGACTGGCTTAAGCTCACCGTCCCAGATGTAGAGCCACTCGTGCTCGCTGATGTACTTCTTCTCCTTCTTGCCCCTGAGGAGGAGGGCCTTTCCGTCGGAGTCAATCGCCTCGAAGGAGATCCTCTCGAAGAGCTTCTCCTCCTCTCCGTCCTTCCAGAGTATTATGTCGTAGAACTTGGAGAGGGCGGGCTTGCTCCCCTCGCGGTGCGGGACGTTCACAACTATCGCATCGCCGTGCCAGAGGCCGGAGCTGAAGCGGGGTTCCTCGACCTGCTCGTTTATCTCCTCGCTTTCAGTGTCGAGAACCCAGAAGGTAGTCTTCTCCCCGTCGAAGAATCCCATGCTGTCGAACCAGACCGGGACGTCGTCGTCGAATACGAAGTCCTCATCGTCCCTCCTCTTGAAGCCAACGACCAGAAGCCTCCTCGAATCGTCGTTCCACTGCATTGAGCGGACGTTTTTGGCGGAGAGAACCTTCTTGGCGCTCAGGGTTTGAACGTCGGCCACCCATATCTCGGTCTCCTTCTTTTCCTCGTTAAAGCGAGTGAAGGCGAGCTTTCTGCCGTCGGGAGAAATCCTCGGCATGGAGGCGTTCTCGATGAAGCGCCTTGAGCCGGTTTCAAGGTCTTCAACAACCACGGTGCTCTCGTATCTGTTGTCCTTCATGTTGGCCTTCGTCAGGGTGTAGGCGACGAGGTTTCCCCTTATCCTCGGGTCGCCTAGATAGGCGAACTTAGAAAAGGTCTCGTGGTTCCATTCGATGCTGCTCATAACGCTATCACCTATCTAGTAGAGAGCCTTAAAAGT